>JAFUXX010000002.1 GCA_017476965.1 Kiritimatiellia bacterium
GCGTTCCGGCGCGAGGTCGAGGCGCGCGGCCGCTCGGTCGACGTCTACGCGCCGCCCAAAGGCGGGCGGCGCGCCGGAAGCGGCTGGAAGGCCGAGCGCGCCGCGCTCTCCGCGTGGATCAAGTCGCTTCCGAAGCCGTGCGGGATTTTCGCGGTTTCCGACCAGCGCGCGATGCACGTGCTGGAGCTTTGCCGCGCCGAGGGCGTCAACGTGCCGAAGGAGGTGCAGGTGATCGGCGTCGACGACGAAGAGTTCATCTGCGATTTCGCCACGCCGTCGCTTTCCTCCGTCGCTCCGGATTACGTAGCCGCCGGCTACGAATCCGCGAAGGAGCTCGACCGCCTCCTCTCCGGCGGCGAGCAGGCCGCGGAGCGCATCGTCGTGGGCGTGAAGGGCGTCACGGAGCGCCTCTCCACGACCGATCTCGCGCAGACCGGCAGCCGCGTCGCGCGGGCGATGGAGTTCATCCGCGAGCACGCGCTCGTCGGCACTTCGATCCACGAAGTCGCCCGCGCCGTCGGCGGCAGCGAGCGGCTGCTGGAGCGCGATTTCCAAACCGTGCTCGGCACCACGGTCTGCCGCGCCGTCCGCGACGCGCGCCTCGACCGCGTGGCGCGCCTCCTGCGCGATACCGACATGCCGCTGTCGCAGGTCGCGGCCAAGGCCGGCTTTTCGAACGAGCCGTATCTCAAAGTCGCGTTCAAGCGCCGCTTCGGCTGCACCATGGGCGAGTGGCGCGTACGGGAAAACGAATAAGATCGTGCGGATTTTCATCGCGCCCCGGCGTTATCATGTTCTCGTTGCCGGAGGAAGCGGCGCAGTGCCGCTTTTCCGGCTTGGAGAAAATACACGATGAAAAACGCGCATCTGTTTGCTTTTCCGCCGCTTCGCTTCGGCGTCGCGGTCTTCCTGTGCGCCGCCGTTTCCGGCATCGCGGCTTCCGCCGCCACCGCCACGTGGAACAAGAAGGCCGCGGGGACCTACGACTGGACGGACGCCGCCAACTGGGAGGGAGGCACTCTTCCGACCGCCGAGGACGACGCCAACTTCGGCGGCCTCTCCAACACCTACCGCCCGGCCGGCAACCAGACCATCGCCGGCGACGGCACTGCAAAGTCGCTCGATTTCCACAACACCGACGCCGGCACCGCGCGCACCTTCACGGGCGACGTCACGGCTGGGAATCTCGTGCTGCGCGTCGGCACCGTGAACGTGGACGGCAAACTCGTCCTCACCGGCGACAACCAGTCGTACTCGCTTGTCGGCGCGTCCGCGAACGCCAACTACTACGGCGGCACTCTCGACATCCGCAGCGGTGGCGAACTGCGCGCCGACGGCGTGCACGCGATCTGCGTGGGCCGCCGCGCCTCGGCGGACAATACCGCCGCGGCCGGACGCGTTCTCCTGCGCGACGGCGGCAAGCTCGTGCTCAACCCATCGGGCTCGACCGCCGCGATGGCGGGCCTCATGCTCGGCCGTCTCGACGGCTCCCGCACCGGCGTTTACGCCGCCTCATACGTCCAGTACGGCGGCGAGGCCGTTCTCGGCCGCTTCCTCACCGGTTACGAGAAAAACACGTTCGGCACGATCGCCGTGCTCGGCGGCACTCTCGACCTGCCGTACATTTCGAACGACACCCGCTTCCGCACCGGCCACCTCGGCTACGGCGTGTTCCAGCTCCTCGGCGGCGACGTGTCTGTCGGCGCCAACCTCCAGGACCCGGTCTCCGTCAGCGGCGACAACAATCTCTACGCCAAGCGCGCGTATGCGTTCGAGATCGGTTCCGGGAACAAGCTCTCGAACGGCCTGCGCGGCGCGCATTTCTACGCGAACGCCGGTTCTCTCGAAAACAAGCTCGACTTCGCGATCCAGGGTCCGACGTGGGATTACGCCGGCGTCGCCCCCGCGTACGCGACGATCGACGGCGCCGCGCGCGTCTCCACCCGCACCATGCGCGTCGGCGAGAGCCTCAACGACGGTCTTGCCGCGCTCAACCTGAACGGCGGCGCCCTTTCCGCCGACGTTCTCTACGCCCAGCCCGGCCGCGCCGGGCGCAGCGTGGTGAACGCGGACGGCGGCAAGATCGTGTTCCCCGGGACCGCTCTCCAGACGCAGGGCCTCAACCTCGATGCAATCAACGTTTACGAGGGCGGTCTCGAAATCGAATGCAACCGCACGGTCTACCTCGGCAACGCCGCGACGAACGTGATCCTGCGCACGCCCGGCGGCTACGGCGTCGACGTCGCGTCGGTCACCGAGATATCGTCGTCGTTCTCCGTGCCGTGGATCGAAATCAGCGGCGGCGGCGGCTCCGGCGCGGCGGCCGTCGCGCTCGTCGATTTCGACACTTCCGTCACCACAAACGCGGTGATCGCCTGCCGCGGCGAAGGCTATGCGGCGGACGACGAAGTGACGGCCACGGTATACCGTCCGTACGGAACGACGACGTTCGCCGACCGCATCCGCCTCTCGCTTTCCGAAAACAAGCCCGGCGCTCTCGTGAAGACCGGCGGCTACAATCTCGCCCTCTTCGCGCAGCCCGAGTTCTCCGGCACTTACCACGTGAAGCAGGGCTGGATGATCCAGGCCACCGGGGCCGACGTCGGCTCGCCCAAAGTCTCCGCCGTCGTCGTCGGCGGCGACGACGCCCACTTCCAGTGCGGCTCCGGCTCCGCCGCTTCGACCTACGCCAAGAGCAATTTCGTCAACCCCGCCGCCTCCTTGACTCTCGGCACGGCGGACGGCCCCGGCACCCTCAACGTCCCCGCCGTCGCGAACGGCGAGACCAAGCCGTTCGAGCAGACCTTCGCTTCGCTTTCGGTGAACGGCACCGGCAACGCGATCGCGTGGCCGGACGGCTCCGGCATGAACACCGCGGTCGGCACGAAACTGTCTTTCGGCACCATTTCCTGCGCCGAAGGTTCCCAGATCACGATTCCCGATCCGAAATCGTCTTTCAAGGTCTACTGCACGGGCATGCCCGCGGGCACCGCTCTGCCCGCCTTCCGTTTCGCCGGCGACACCATCCACACCGGCGTCGTCGCCGACGACGGCCAGATCGTGCCGATGCCGCTCGCGTTCGTGCTGGTCGTAAGGTAATCCATGTTTCCGTCTTCTCTCGATTTCGCGCGCGCGGCGGTTCCGTTCCTCCGCGCGCTTTCCAAGTACCTTCGCGACGTTCCCGGCGAGCCGGGTCTCAAGCACTACGGCACCGGCGAAAGCGGCCACTGGGCCGTGCAGATCAACCAGCAGGTCGCCGGCGCACTTGCGTGCCTCGCAGGCCTCCCGCAGGAAACTGTTGCCGAAGCGGGTTGCTCGCAAAGCGCCGAAGAGCTGCGCGCCCTCGCGCTCGCGATGACGCGCTACTCGCTGCGCACCCACTGCACCGGCGATCTCGCTTGCACCGACGGCAAGCGCTGGGGCCGCCACTGGATCAGCGTCCTCGGCTACGAGCGCATGATCCCCGGCCTCGACCTGCTGCGCCCGTATTTCACCCCTGAGGACAATGCCCGTCTCCAGGCCCTGATCGATTGCGAATGCGACTACCGCATGCGCGAGTACGAGCTCGTCGCCGGCCTCGAAGCCTCCACGGGGCGCAACAAGCCAGAATCCAACATCTGGAACGGCGCCTTCCTCCTCCGTGCCGCGGCGGACCATGGTCCCCACCCCGCCGCTGCAGGGGGTTCGGGGGGCGGCGAGCCCCCAGTCGGCCCCCTCTGTCAGGGCGCCGC
This sequence comes from Kiritimatiellia bacterium, assembly GCA_017476965.1. Lineage (GTDB taxonomy): Bacteria > Verrucomicrobiota > Kiritimatiellia > RFP12 > UBA3636 > UBA3636. The sequence continues at coordinate 3,732 of JAFUXX010000002.1, forward strand.
CCTGCCATCAGAAGCGAAAACATCGCAATCCATTTTCGCTTCTGCTGGCGGGGCGGCGCCCCGTCAGATGCTCGCGGCGCCCCGTCAGCTGCTCTCCCGCGGCACCGACTTTCTCGTAAACGGCCTCTCCTTCCCCTCCGATTCCACCGCCACCACCCCGGTCCTCGGCAAGCCGCTCTGCGAGCGCCACGTCGGCGCCAATTTCTTCGCCGACTGCGCGCTCGACCACCACGGCTATCTCAACGTTGGCTACGCCTACGTGTGCCTCTCGAATCTGGCGCTTCTCTACTTCTCCTTCAAGCGGCGCGGCCTTCCGCCGCCGGATGGCTTCATGCTGCACCTGCGCGATGTGTGGCAGTGGTGCAAGCGTTGCACCTTCCCCGATGGCCGCCTCCTCCGCATCGGCGGCGATTCGCGCGCCCGTTACACATACTGCCAGACGTTTGCCTTGCAGGGCTGGCACCTCGCATGGGACCTTTGGCGCGATGAAGATGCCGCCCTCTTCGCGCGCGGCTATCTCGGCCTGATCGCCAAAGAACAGGCCGAAAATCCCGATGGCACCTTTTTCGGCAAGCGCCTCGCCCCCATGCGCGCCGAATCCCCCTGGTTCGAAACCCGCATCGAATGCGACCCATTCACGGTGCTCGCCACCTCGGCCCATTGGTCGGCCACAGAGGCGCCAGCCCCCGCCTATGCAGGGGGTTCGGGGGGCGGCGAGCCCCCCGTATGTCCCCATCCCTCCTCTCCCCTTTGGCTCGGCGCCTTCCACGGTGCCGCGCTCCTGCGCACTCCGCTCTCCATCCGCTCGGTCGTGGCGCGGGCCTTCGCCGGTCCCACGCGCGCCAATGCGCGCAATTTCCACGAAGTCGGCCCCGCCGCGCTTTGCGTGCCGCCGTCCCGCAGCGACATGGCGGAGTGGACCGGCAACCTCTTCGCGTTCGTCGGCCTCCGCGGGCCCAAGCAGCAGGGCGAAGCGACCGTCGAGGAAACTGCCGGCGGCTTCATCTGGCGCTGGCAGGGCGTGATCATCGAGGACAATCCCCTCGGCGAGGGCGAAACCCCGTACCAGGTGCTTCGCCGCACTTCCTCCGCCGAGGCGCTTCCCGACGGCCGCACGCTCCGCATCTCCGATCGCGTTGTCTGCATCAAGGAAACCACCCTCCCCGCCGGTTTCCGCGCGCTCAATCTCCAAATCCCCAATGACGTGTACAACGGGCACCGCCGCGCCTACACGACCTCGCAAGGTGCCAGCTGCGATCCCTCCGGCGAGGCGCCGCCCACCACTTCCCTCGTCGTCGATGGCTCGCTCGCCGTGCGCTCGCTTTCCGGAAAACCGCTCTCAATCCTGCGTCCTGCAGGGCAGGGAGCATTTCTCTACAACGGCCTCACGAGCATGAGCGCGGATGTCATCGTGACCGGGCACTCGCTCGAATCGGTGCATCTGATGCCGGGCGACGTCCTGGTGGACGAATCCTACGAAGTCGAGGTCGTCGCGTGAAAACGAAACGGGTAGCGCTTGTCGGCGTCACGGGTTACGGCGGAGTCCACTTCCACCACTTGCGCGCCTTGGCCGAGCAGGGCGCGTGCGAACTTGCCGCCGCGGCGGTCGTGAATCCGGAGCATCCCGACGCCGCCGAGCCGCTTGCGTGGCTCCGCGCGCACGATGCCGCGGTCTACCCCTCCGCCGAAGCGCTCTTCGCCGCGGAGTCCGGCCGCATCGACCTCGCGAGCCTCCCGGTCGGCATCGCCGCGCACGAGACGCTCGTCGCCGCCGCACTCGAGGCCTGTGCGGACGTCCTCGTCGAAAAGCCCGCCGCGGGCTGCACCGCCGCGGTGGACCGCATGATCGCCGCCGAGCGCGCCGCCGCGCCGCGTCGCGTGCACGTGGGCTTCCAGCATGTTTGGGCGCCCGAGGTCCGCCGCATCCGCGAAGTCCTCACGGCCGGCTCTCTCGGCGCGCCGCGCCGGATCGTGTGCACCGGCATCTGGCCGCGTGGCGATTCCTACTACGCGCGCAATTCGTGGGCCGCGCACCTTGCCGCGCCCGACGGCACTCCGGTCCGCGACTCCCCGGCGAACAACGCCTTCGCGCACTACCTCAACCTCTCGCTCCTCTTCGCCGGTGCGCACCTCGGCGCGTCTCCCGCCGAGCCGCTTTCCGTCGATGGCGCGCTCTACCGGGCGCGCCCCGGAATCGAGACCTTCGACACCTGCCTCGTGCGCTTCGCGACGAGCGCCGGCGTGCCTGTCACGATCGCGTTTTCCCATGCCGCCGACGTCGTCGTCAATCCGCGGATTCGCGTCGAATGCGAGCGCGGCGCCGTCCGCTGGACCCACGAAGGCCCGTGGGAAATCGTCGGCTCCGGCGGCGAAGTCCTCGCTTCCGGCGTCGCGAAGCCGCCGCACGAAGAGATGTTCCGCGCGGTGATAGCCGCGTCCGGCGGCTCGCCGGAGCCCGCCGCGGCGGATTGTACCCTCGCGATGGCGCGCGCGCAGGTGCTGGCGATCGAGCTTCTCACCGAGCATCTTCCCGTCACGACCATCGCGCATTCCGCATTCCGCCGCGACGACGGCCAGTGGATCATCCCCGATGTCGCGGCGGTCTTCGGCCGCGTCTTCGAAAGCGGCGAACTCCGACACCCCGACTGGACATGATGCGCGGAGTACTGCTTGGCGCGTGGGGACACTGGCCGGAAGTCCTGCACGAACTCGACGCAGCCGGCGATTTCCGGATTGTCGGCATTTCCGGCATGCGCGAGGAAGAAGGCGACGCCCCCGCCGCTCGCGTGGTCTCCGGTTTCGAATGCTCCGCCGGGGCGCGCGTCTCCGACGACCCCGCCGCGCTCCTTGCCGATCTTCGGCCCGACTTCGCCGTCGTTTCCGCGCGTCCCGGGCGCATCGCCGAGCTTGTGTCGCTCGCGGCGGACTCCGGCTGCCACGTCGTTTCCGAAAAGCCGCTCGCGATCTCGCTCCCGGCGCTCGCCGCGCTCGAAATGCGCGTCGTAGCCTCCGGCATCCGCGTGTGCCCGATGCTCCCGAACCGCGCCCGTCCCGCGCTTGCGGCGGCGGTCGCCGCGATCGAATCCGGCGCGATAGGGCGCCCCCTCGTCCTCTCCGCCCGCAAAACCTACAAGTGGGGCCGGCGCGAACCGTGGTTCGCGGACCGCTCCGCATATGGCGGCACGATTCCGTGGATCGGCATCCACGCGCTCGATTTCTTCGACGCCGCCACTGGCGGCGATCCCGTGGCCGCGGTGTCGGCCTTCCACGCGAATCTCGCGCATCCCGGCATGCCCGGCTGCGAAGACGCATGCGCTCTCTCGTTCCGCTTCGCCTCCGGTGCCGTCGGCGCGGCGACGCTCGACTACCTGCGCCCCGATTCCCCGGTTCCGCATGGCGACGATTTCCTGCGCGTCGCCGGTTCGCGCGGAGAAATTTCGGCGTGGATCGACCGCAACCGCGCGGAAATCCTCCTCACCGGCGAGCCGCTGCGCGAGCTTCCGCTCCCGCCGCCCGCGCAGTTTTTCGTGCCGTGGCTCCGCGCCTTGCCGCCACGCGGCGAACGCGCGGAGCCCGATGCCGCCACGCGCCGCGCGTTCCGTCTTTCCCGCGAAGCGCTTCTCGCCCGCGATGCGGCCGACTCCGGATCGGTCGTTGCAACCGGTTGACATTCCCGGCGCGGCTGTTGCTTTTCCGAATCGGCGCGCTTAGAATCTTTCCTGCGGACGACCCGCGCCCCCTTGCAATGATTTCCTTTCTCGTTTCACGCAATCCGTCCCTCGGCGCATACGCGCCTTCCACGATCGATGCCCTCCGCGCCGAAGCGGGGCTCGTTTCGGCCACCGCCATCAGCCGCGACGAAGTCCTCGCCGGCACCGCCTCCGACGCCGAAGTCGTCTTTTCTTCGTGGGGCATGCCCGAGTTTTCCGGCGTGGAAATCGAGGCGCACTTGCCGCGCCTCCGCGCGGTTTTCTACGCGGCCGGCACCGTGCAGGCGTTCGCGCGGCCTTTTCTCGAGCGCGGCATCCGCGTTTGCAGCGCGTGGCGCGAAAACGCGCTCCCCGTCGCGGAATTCGCCGTCTCGCAGATTCTTCTCGCGAACAAGGGTTTCTTCCAGACTTGCGGCCGCTGCCGTTCGCTGGAGGCGCGTGCGGAATCGCACCGGATTTTTTCTGCGTTTCCCGGCAACTTCGACTGCCGCGTCGGTCTTCTCGGCTGCGGCTCGATCGGCAGGCTCGTCGCCGAAGCGCTGCGCAAGCACCGGCTCGAAGTTCTTGTCTTCGATCCCTTCCTTCCCGATTCCGCCGCGGAGGCTCTCGGCGTCCGCAAGGCTTCGCTCGAAGAAATCTTCTCCACTTGCCAGACCGTTTCGAACCACCTCGCGAACAACGCCCAAACGCGCGGCATGCTCGGCTATTCGCTCTTTTCGCGGATGCTCCCGAACGCGACGTTCGTGAATACCGGACGCGGCGCGCAGGTGGTGGAGGCGGATCTCGTGCGCGCCCTCGAAGAAGCTCCCGGCCGCAGTGCGCTGCTCGACGTCACTTGGCCCGAGCCGCCCCCGGCGGGCCACCCCTTCTACGGGCTTCCCAACGTGTTTCTCACGCCGCACATGGCTGGCTCTTCCGGACTCGAAATTCGCCGCATGGGCGAAGCGATGCTCGAAGAGTTCCGCGCCTGGCGCGCCGATCCCGAAACACCGACCCCGCGCTGCGTCACGATCCCGATGCTCGCGACCATGGCTTGAATCTTTCCGTCCGACACAACCGATCCATGAAAACGATGAAAAACGCACTCGTGACAGGCGGCGGCCGCGGTATCGGTGCCGGAATCTGCGAAGCGCTCGCCCGCGAAGGGTGGAGCGTCGCGTTCACCGGACGCAAACCCGTCGAAGAGCTCGCATCCCGCCTTGACGCCCTCCGCGCGCTCGGCGCTCCCGAAGCCGCGTATTTCCAAAGCGACGTCGCCGATCTTTACGCGCATTCTTCGCTCCTCGATTCCGTCGAAGCCGCCATCGGCCCGCTCTCCGCGCTCGTGAACAACGCCGGAGTCGCGCCGACCGTGCGCCTCGACGTGCTCGATACCACGCCGGAGAGTTTCGACCGTTTGATCGCCACCAACCTCCGAGGTCCGTTCTTCCTAACGCAGGCCGCGGCTCGCCGCTTCGTCGCCGCCAAGACGCCCGCGACCATCGTGAATGTCGGCAGCATTTCGGCGACGGTCGTGAGCACCAGCCGCGGCGAATACTGCATCAGCAAGGCCGGAGTCGCGATGGCCACGCAGCTCTGGGCCGCGCGCCTCGCCTCCGAAGGCATCCGCGTGTACGAAGTTCGCCCCGGCGTGATCCGCACGGACATGACCGGACCCGTCCGCGAAAAGTACGACCGCCTGCTAGCCGAAGGCCTCGCCCCGCAAGCCCGCTGGGGCGAGCCATCCGACATCGGCGCCGCCGTCGCCATGCTCCTCCGCGGCGACCTCGCCTACTCCACCGGCCAGACCATCCAAATCGATGGCGGCATGACCATCGCGAGGCTCTAAGAAATGGCCACCGCCGTATCAGGGGTTCGTGGGGCTGGCCCCCCGTTGGTCGATGTCCTGATCATCGGCTCCGGCGCGGCTGGCCTTGCCGCCGCCGCGCGCCTCAAAGCCGAGGGCGTAAAAGACGTGCTCGTGCTTACCGAGAGCCTCAAAGGCGGCACGTCGATCAACACGGGCAGCGACAAACAGACCTACTACAAGCTCGGCCTCTGCGGCGAAGAGCCGGATTCGCCGGTGCGCATGGCGCGCACCTACCTCGAAAGCGGCGCGGTGCACGGCGACATCGCGCTAGTCGAATCCGCGCTTTCAGCGCGCTGCTTCTCGCACCTCTGCGATATCGGCGTGCCGTTCCCGCACGATGCCTTCGGCCAGTACGCGGGCTACAAAACCGATCACGATCCCGCGCGCCGCGCCACCAGCATCGGCCCGTACACTTCGCGCGAAATGTGCCTGCGCCTCCTCGACGAGTGCCGCATGCGCGGCGTCCGCTTCGCCGAAGGCTTCGTGGCGGTGCAGCTCTTGGTGGCCCCCGCGCCGCCTCCTGCGTCCTCCCGCCCGCTTCGCTGCTTCGGCGCGCTTGCCATCCCCGTCTCGGGGGGTGCGGGGGGCGTCGCCCCCCTGCCGTTTGTCGCCCGCGATACCATCCTCGCCGTCGGCGGCCCCGGCGGGCTCTACTCGCGCAGCGTCTACCCGTCGGTGCATCTCGGCGGCATCGGCCTTGCTCTCGCCGCCGGCGCCCGCGCGCGCAATCTGCCGCTCTCGCAATTCGGCCTGGCCTCGATCGGATTCCGGTGGAATGTTTCCGGCACTTACATGCAGGTGCTTCCGCGTTTCATTTCGACCGCCGCCGATGGAGTGTCCGATCCCCGCGATTTCCTGCTTCCCGCTTTCGGCGGCGATCCCGCCGCCGCGGCTTCGGAGGTGTTCCTGAAAGGCTACGAGTGGCCCTTCGACGCGGAAAAGGCCGCATCCGGCTCTTCGCGCATCGATCTGCTGGTTCGCGAAGAAACAATCGGCAAAGGCCGCCGCGTGTTCCTCGATTACCGCTCCGACACTCCCGGACTCGATCTTTCGTCGCTTTCGCCGGAGGCGCGCGCCTATCTCGAAAAGAGCGGCGCGCTCGCGGGCCCTCCGATCGCGCGCCTCTTGCACATGAATCCCGGCGCCGCCGCGCTCTACCGCGAGCATGGCACCGATCTTGCCGCCGCACCGCTCGAAATCGCGCTCTGCGCCCAGCACAACAACGGCGGCCTTGCGGCGGATTGCTGGTGGCAGAGCGAAAACGTGGCGCACCTCTGGCCCGTCGGCGAAGTGAACGGCTCTCACGGCGTGCGCCGCCCCGGCGGCTCCGCGCTCAATGCAGCCCAAGTCGGCGCTTTCCGCGCCGCCGCCGCCATCGCCCACTCCCAGCGCGAAGCAGCGTCCTCGCACCCCCCGGCGAGTTTTGCAGCGGCGGTCCCATCCGCCGCAACCCTCTCCCCCGCGCTCCTGCGCGGTTCCCGCGATTGGCGCGCCGATCGCCGCGCTTTGCAGGCGCGCATGGATGCGGCGGCGGGACC
>JAFUXX010000065.1 GCA_017476965.1 Kiritimatiellia bacterium
ACGATACCGCGGACGGCCTTTCCGTCGTCGCGACCGTCCGCGGCGCGGAAGCCCTCCGCGAAACAAGCGCCACGTACGCCTACCCGGACGGACGGACCGCCTACGTCGAGCGCAACGGCAAGCGCGCGGAGACGTACGACTACGGCGTTTCCGGCGGCCTGCAATGGATCGTCGTCTACGAAGGCCCGGAGGGAACGAACTCCCCCGTCTGGCGCGCCACCGTCACCGACGCCCTCGGCCGCACGGTCCGCGAACTGCGCCCCGGCTTCGGCGGCGCAATCCTCGCGACGGAAAACACGTACAATGCGGCGGGGCAACTCCTTTCTTCCGAAGAGTACACCATATCCGCCGGAACGGCACCGCGTGCGATTTTGGCCCTGCGCTCTCTGCGTGAAATTGAAACCCAAAGCCTGGCGTTGGAAGGGTCCCTCCGCTCCCGAACCCTCTACGCCTACGACGATCTGGGCGCGCTCGTCCTGACCGCGCAGGACGCCGACCTCGACGGCGAAATCGACCTCTCCGGCCCCGACGTCGTCGTCTCCAACGAAACCTCGTTCGTCCAAATCGGGTCCTCGTGGTGGCGCGAAACGTCGCGCCACGCCTTCCCGGACGCCGGCTCCGCCGCGCCCCTCCGCGTCTCTACCGCCCTGACCCGCCTCTCCGGCCTCGGCGGCGAAGAGCAAACGGAATTCGGCACGGGCGTCCTCGCCGCCGAAACCCGCGCCATCGACGCGCTCGGCAACGTCTCCTCCGTCCGCACGTACCGCGACCCCGCGACGCACCGCGAATGGACGATCTCCGAATCGCCCGGCTCCGTCCTTCCCGCGCTTGCCCTCTCCGTCGGCGGCCACGCCGTCACCAACCGCACCGAGACCGGCGTCGTTTCCGCCCGCGAATACGACGCCCTCGGCCGCCCCGTCGCCGAGAGGCGCGTTCCGTCCGCTCCCGGCGGCCGCGCCGCAGCCAAAACGTACGCCTACGGCGCGGACCACCGCGTTTCGTCCGTCGCGGACGCCTCCGGCGCCGCGATCGCCTACGCCTACGACGCCCTCGGGCGCATCGTGTCCGCCACGGACGCACTCGGCGGCACGGTCGTTCTTTCCTACGATTCCGACGGCCGCCTCGCGTCCCGCCGCGGCCCGGCCGCGTACCCGGCCGACTTCGGCTACGACGATTGGGGACGCCTCGTTTCGCTCTCCACCTACCGCGCCTCGAACCTCGCCCGTCCCGGCACCACCCGCTGGCTGCGCGACGACGCGACGGGTCTCGTCACGAACAAACTTTACGCCGACGGTCTGGGCCCGATTTACGACTACACCTCCGACGGACGGCTCTCCCGCCGCATCTGGGCGCGCGGCGTGGCGACCGACTACGCCTACGACACGCAAGGCCGCCTCGTCGCCAGGACCTACTCCGATTCGACGCCCGCCGTATCGCTCGCCTACGACCGCCTCGGCCGCGTCCTTTCCGCTGCCGTCGATGGCGTTTCCACCAACCGCTACGCCTACGACCGCTTCGGCCTCCTCACGAACGAAGTCCAGAACGGAACGGCCATCGCCCGCACCTGGGACGCCCTCGGCCGCTCGACCGGCTACGCCCTCGTGGGCGCGGGCGGCTCCGGGAGCGCGGGCATCTTGCCCGCGGCCGTCTCCTGCGCCTACGACGACCTCGGCCGGCTCGCCTCCGTCGCTTCCGGCGACGACGTCTTCACGTACGGCCACGAACCGGATTCTTCGCTCGTCGTTTCCGTCGCGAACGACCGCGGCCTCGTGCGCACGACATCCTTCGAACCCGGCCGCGACCTCGTTTCCGGCGTCGAAAACGCATTCGGAGGAAGCGTCCTCTCCGCCTTCGGCATCGAAAACGACGCGCTCGGGCGGCGCGTTTCGATCATGCGTTCCGGCGAGGCGTTTTCGTCGCTCTCCGGCGCGCGCGACGCCTACGGCTACGACGACGCCTCGCAGGTGACCGGCGCCGTGCGGCGCATCGGTTCCATGTCCGTCCCCGGCTTCGGCTTCCAGTACGTCTTCGACAAAATCGGCAACCGCATCCACGCGCGGCGGACCGACGCCGCCGGCGCGTGGCGCAACGAAACGTACCTGCGCAACGCCCTGAACCAGTACACGCGCCGCTCGGAAAACGGCACCGCCACCGTGCTGGGCGAAGCGGACCCCGCCGCCGCCGTCACCGTGAACGGCGCCGCCGCGCGCCGCATCGGCCGCTTCTTCGCCGGAAGCGCGACCTTCGCCAACGCGCTGCGGCCGCTCTGGGCACCGCTCGAAATCGTTGCGACAAGCACCAACGAAACCGCCGCCGCGGAAACCGATGCCCCCGAAACCGATGGCATCGCCGCGGGCACCTCGTCCGCTACCCTGTACCGCTACGTCCCGCGCTCGCCCGAACGATTCGAATACGACGCCGACGGCAACCTGGTTTCCGACGCGCGCTTCGAATACGCGTGGGACGCCGAGAACCGCCTCGTCGCCGCGATCGACCGCACCGCGCCGACCGAAACCTCCCCCACC
>JAFUXX010000066.1 GCA_017476965.1 Kiritimatiellia bacterium
AGCTGCGGCGGGAGCGGCTCGCCGCAGCACTTCGCGAGGTTGGCCGAAAGCGCGCGCAGCGAGCGCGGGCCGTTTTCGACCCACGTCACGCGCGCGGCGCCGCGGCTCCACGCTTCGAGCCCCACGGCGCCGGTGCCGGCGAAGAGGTCGAGGAACCCGCAGTCCTGCACCACGGCGGCTAGCATCGAAAAGACCGCTTCGCGCACCGCGTCCTGCGTGGGGCGCATGACGCCTTCGGGCGGGGAGACGAGAGGCCTGCCCCGCAGCGAACCACCTGAAATCCTCATTCCGGCCGCACGGCCCGGGCCGCCCTCGCGGGCGGCGCGGGCGCTAGAAATTCTCCGCGAGGCGTTCGAAGTACGCCTTGGGATGGGCGCAAGCCGGGCACTCTTCCGGCGCTTCGGGCGCGACGGTCGTGAAGCCGCAGTTGCGGCAGCGCCACGCGACGGGCGTCCCGTTCTTGAACATCGTGCCGCCCTCGACGCGTTCGAGCAGGCGGCGGAAGCGCTCCTCGTGGTACTTCTCGGCGACCGCGATCATGCGGAACATCCGGGCGACTTCGGGGAAGCCTTCCGCGTCCGCGGTGTCGGCGAAAGCCGGGTACGCTTCGCTCCACTCCTCGTGCTCGCCGTCCGCGGCGGCGCGGAGGTTTTCGGCCGTGGAGCCGATTTTGCCGGCGGGGAACGTCGCCGTGATGGACAAATCGCGCCCTTCGAGGCACTTGAACATCTTCTTGGCGTGTTCCTTCTCCTGCGCGGCGACTTCGTCGAACACGTGCTGGACGAGCACGTAGCCGTCCTTCTTGGCCTGGCTCGCGAAAAATCCGTAGCGGTTGCGGGCCTGTGATTCGCCGGCGAACGCCGCCAGCAGGTTCTTCTCCGTTTGGGTTCCTTCGAGCGATTTCATTTCGCGTTTTTCCCTGTTGCTTTTTTGCCGCAGACCGCGGCGATGGCGGCGAGCTTTTTCCAGAGCGGGCCCACCGAAGAAAGGGGGATGCAGTTGGCGGCGTCGGACAGCGCCGCGGGCGGGTTCTCGTGCGTTTCGAGGAACACGCCGTCGCACGAACCGGTCGCCACGGCGGCGCACGCGAGCGCGGGCGCCCACTTGGAGTCGCCGCCGCTGCCGGTGCCGAGCGCGCCGGGGCGCTGGACGCTGTGCGTGGCGTCGAACACCGCGGGGAATCCCAGCCCGCGCATGATCATGAGGTTGCGCATGTCGGCGACGAGGTTGCCGTAGCCGAACGACTCGCCGCGCTCCGTGAGCAGGATGCGGCGGTTGCCCGTGGCTTCGATCTTGCGCACCACCTGCGCCATCGCTTCCGGGGCCATGCCCTGCATCTTCTTGACGTTCACGACCTTGCCCGTCTCGCCCGCGGCGACGAGCAGGTCCGTCTGGCGGCACAGGAACGCCGGGATCTGGATCACGTCGATTCCGGCCTTGGCGCAGCGCGCGGCCTGCCAGGGCTCGTGGACGTCCGTCACGACGGGCAGGCCGCTGCGCTCGCGCGCCTCGGCGAGGATGTCGAGCCCCTCGTCGATCCCGGGGCCGCGGTACGAATCGACGGACGAGCGGTTCGCCTTGTCGAACGATGCCTTGAACGCGAGCGGGATGCCGAGCCGGCGCGAAAGCGCGGCGAGCTTCAGCGCGATGCCCACGCAGTGCGCGCGCGACTCGATCACGCACGGCCCGGCGATCAGCGACAGCGGGGCTCCCGGGCCCCACGCGACGCGCGAGACCGGCCCCCTGGCCGAGACAGTCCTGACTTTCCTTTCCGCCGATTCCATCGAAATTCTCCAGCGACCGCGGCGAGGCGCGGCACCAACGGCCCCGGAACGGGCCCGTGGGGCGATTCTCCCGAAACGCCCGCGCGGCGTCAAGCGCCGCCCGTCGCGAAAATCGCCTTGGCGCGGGAATCGAGCACGGCGGGAGCGCGCGGGACGCGGGCGAGGTCGAAGCCGCGGACGAGGTCCGCGGGGCGCGTTTCCGCGCCGTAGGGCGCGAGCCCGCTCCACCACGCGAGCAGGCCCACCACGCGCTCAGGCGGGAGGCCTGCCTCGCGCAACGCGCAGATTCTTGTGTCGCCGTGGCGCTTGGCGAGGCGGCGGCCGTCCTCCGCCACGACGAGCGGCACGTGCGCGTAGACGGGCCGCGGCAGGCCGAGCGCCGCCTGGATCGCGAGCTGGCAGTGCGTGGCGTCCACGAGGTCGTCGCCGCGCAGCACTTCCGTCACGCCCATCGCGGCGTCGTCCAGCGTGCAGGCGAGCTGGTAGCCGGCGCCGTCGCGGTCGCGCGCGAAAGCGAAGTCGCCCAGCTCGCCCGCGAGGTCCAGCTCCTTGCGGCCGAGGAAAACGTCGTCGAACGAGGAAATCCCGGGCGGGGTCCTGAACCGCCATGCGGGGACCCTGCCCGCGGGGAGCGCCGCCGCCGCTTCGTCCCACGACGCGTACCGGCCGCGGCACGCGCCGGAGTACGCGAGGGAATGCGGATCGCGGCCGTGCGGGGCGGACTGCGCGTCGGCCACGTCGCGCCGCGAGCAGGTGCACGGGTACGCGAGGCCCTTGGCGAGGAGCGCGTCCAGCGCCGCGCGGTAGGAAGCACGGCGGAGCGACTGCACGTAAGGGCCGTGCGGACCGCCGGCGTCGGGACCTTCGTCCCAGTCCAGCCCGAGCCAGCGCAGGTCCTCCAGCGCGGCGGCGGCCGCGCCGGGCTTCACCTTCGGGTGGTCGAGGTCTTCGACGCGGAGGACGAGCGTGCCTCCGCGGGAGCGGACGGAAAGCCAGGCGAGCAGGAACGTCCGGGCGTTGCCTAGGTGCAGCGCTCCGGTCGGGCTCGGAGCCAGCCTCCCGACCGGCTTTTTCACATTTTGGCCAGGATCGCCGCCTTGGCGACCTTGGAGATGCGGAACTTGACCACGGTCTTTGGGGGAATCGTGATCGGCTTGCCGGTGCGGGGATTGTAGCCCGGGCGCGCCTCGCGCTTCATGAGAACGATCTTGCCGAAGCCCGGAACCGAAAAACCGCCGGTCGCCGCAGCGCACTCCTGGGCCAGCGAGGCGAGCTCCGACAGGACGCTTTCGACCTGTGCCTGCACGAGGCCCGTGCGGGCTGAGAGAACACGAATCGTCTGGACTTTGGTGCGGGGGAGGAATTTCATTTTCCGTCTGAAATCTGGGTTTGTCGAAAAGCCGCGCGCCCTCTTCCGGACCGTCTGGGCCGGGAGGGCGCGCGACGGGCGGAATTGTGCCACAAACCCGGTTCCCGCGCAAGAAAAAATCGCGCGCCGCGGTTGCGGTTCCGGCGCCGCGCTAAAGCACGGAGCCGAGGCGCTCCAGCGCGCGTTCGACGTTCTCGCGCGAGTTGAACGCGGTGATGCGGCAGCGTCCGGCGCCGGCGCGGCCGAACCCGCTGCCCGGCGTGGTCACCACGCCCGCTTCGCGCAGGAGCTTGTCGAAAAACGCCCACGATTCCATGCCGCTGTCGAACCACACGTACGGCGAATTGCGCCCGCCCGTGCAGCGGTAGCCCCTGGCTTCGAGGAAGTCCGTCACGAGCCTGGCGTTGGCGAGGTAGCCGTCGATCAGTTCGCGGCACTGCGCGCGGCCTTCGGGCGAACACGCGGCTTCGGCGGCGCGCTGGACCGGGTACGAGACGCCGTTGAACTTCGTGCTCTGGCGGCGCTTCCACAGCGGCTGCAGCGGCACGGCGTTGCCGTCCGCGTCGAACGCGCGGCAGTCCGACGGCACCACGCAGTACCCGCAGCGCGTCCCGGTGAAGCCTGCGGTTTTCGAGAACGACCTGAACTCCACCGCCACTTCGCGGGCGCCGGGGATTTCGTAGATCGAATGCGGGATTTCCGGATCGCGGATGAACGCCTCGTACGCGGCGTCGAAGAGGATCAGCGCGCCGTTTTCGCGCGCCCAGGCGACCCAGCGGGCGAGCTGCGCCTTGGTGGCGACGGCGCCGGTCGGATTGTTGGGGTAGCAGAGGTACACGACGTCCGCCGGCTCCTGCGGCGGCTCCGGCACGTAGCCGTTTTCCTCGTTGCCTTCGAGGTAGACGAGCCCCGCGTAGCGGCCGTCGGCCGCGGGGCCGGTGCGTCCCGCCATCACGTTGGAATCGACGTAGACCGGGTACACGGGGTCCGGCACCGCGACGCGGGCCGAGAGGTCGAAGATTTCCTGGATGTTGCCGGTGTCGCACTTGGCGCCGTCGGAGACGAAGATTTCGTCGGGCGACACGTCGCAGCCGCGCGCGCGGAAGTCCCCTTCCGCGATCGCCTCGCGCAGGAACGCGTAGCCGTAGTCCGGGCCGTAGCCGCGGAACGTGGCGTCCGCCCCCATCTCGCGCGAGGCCTTTTCGAGCGCCTCGACGCACGCCGCGGGCAGCGCGCGCGTCACGTCGCCGATGCCGAGGCGGATCAGCTGCGCGGACGGGTTTTCCTCCTGGTACGCCTTGACGCGGCGGGCGACTTCGGCGAAGAGGTAGTTGGCCTGGATTTTCGAGTAGTTCGGATTGACGCGTATCATGGCTGGTATCAGTCCGCAGCGGATTTTTCGATTGCGATCGAGGCCGGGTGGCCGTTGAGGTCGAGCAGGCCGTCCGCGCCGGGGGCGAGCGGGGCGTCTTCCACCGCGAGACCCACGGCGAGCGTTTCCCCTTTCACGAAAGCCGCGTTGGCGGCGATGGCGGCGGCGGCTTCGGAATCCGTCGCGACGGCGAGGCGGATGCGGTCCGACACGTCGAGGCCCGCCTCCTTGCGCAGCGCCTGCACGTGCGAAACGAGTTCGCGCGCGATGCCCTCCGCCACGAGTTCGGGCGGGAGCGCGGTGTCGAGCGCGACGGTGAGGTCGCCGTCGTTCGCGACGGTGAGCCCTTCGTTTTCGGTGCGGCGGATCAGGACGTCCTCGGGGGCGAGGACGACGGCGTTTCCGCCGTCGCGCATGGCCTCGGCCGGGATCGTCACGGTTTCGCCGGCCTGGAGCTTCGCGAGGTCCGCGGCCGGGAGCGCGGCGATCGCGGCGGCGGCGGCTTTCATGCGCGGCCCGAGTTTCTTGCCGAGGACCTTGAAGTTGGCCTTCGCGGAGAGCGTGACGAAGCGGGATTCGTCGGCCGCGAACTCGACGGCCTTGACGTTGAGCTCCTCGGCGATCACCGCGGCCATCGGCGCGAGGTCGGCCTCGAAGCCCGGGCGCGCGCTCGCGACGACCGCGCGCGGAAGCGGCTGGCGGACCTTGAGGTTCTTCTGCTTGCGCAGGTTGTGGCCGAGCGCCACGACGCGCTGCGCGGCGGCCATGCGGGATTCGAGGGCGACGTCGCGCGCGGCGGCGTCCGGCTCCGGGAAGGAGCAGAGGTGCACCGATTCGGGCATGTCCGCGCCGCGGAGGTTGCGGTAGATTTCCTCGGCCACGAACGGCGTGAACGGCGCGGCGATCTTGCAGAGCTGCACGAGCACGTAGCGCAGCGTCCGGTACGCGTGGCGCTTGTCCGCGTCGTCCTCCGATTTCCAGAAGCGGCGGCGCGAGCGGCGGATGTACCAGTTGGTGAGGTTTTCGACGAACGCGACGAACGGGCGCACGGACTTCTGCAGGTCGTAGCGGTCCATCGCGGCGGCGACGTCCGCGACGAGCGTTTCGAGCGAGGAGACGATCCAGCGGTCGAGCTCGTTCGGGGAGTCCGGCCTTTCGAGCTTTTCCTCGTGCCAGCCGTCGACGTTCGCGTACGTGACGAAGAACGAGTACGCGTTCCACCACGGGATGAGCAGGTCGCGCATGATCTGGCGCACGCCGGCTTCGCTGAAGCGCAGGTTTTCGGCGCGGACCACGGCGGAGTTGATCATGTAGAGGCGCACCGCGTCCGCCCCGCAGGAGGAGACCAGCTCCATCGGGTCGGGGTAGTTCTTGAGGTGCTTGCTCATCTTCTTGCCGTCTTCGGCGAGCACGAGGCCGTTCACGACGACGTGCTTGTACGGCGACTTGTCGAAGAGCAGCGTGCCGAGCACCATGAGCGAGTAGAACCAGCCGCGCGTCTGGTCGAGGCCTTCGGCGATGAAGTCCGCCGGAAAGCGCTTGAGGAACTCCTCCTTGTCCGCGAACGCGAACGGGTAGTGCACCTGCGCGTACGGCATGGAGCCGGATTCGAACCAGCAGTCGAGCACCTCCGGCGTGCGGTGGTAGGTCTTGCCGTCCTTGCGGATGGCGATCTTGTCGACGAAGTGCTTGTGCAGGTCCGTCACCTTCTGGCCGGAGAGCGCCTCCAGCTCGGCCGCGGATCCGACGCAGATCATGTCGTCCGGATCGTCGTCGTTCACCCAGATCGGGATGCACGAGCCCCAGAAGCGGTTGCGCGAGACGTTCCAGTCGCGCGCGCCTTCGAGCCAGTTTTCGAAGCGCTTTTCGCCGACGTATTCCGGCATCCACGCGACAGGGGCGTTGTTCTTCGCGAAGCGTTCGTGGAGGTCCTCGACGCGGATGTACCACGCGGGGATCGCGCGGTAGATGAGCGGAGTGTCCGTGCGCTCGCAGAACGGGTACGAGTGCGTGATGGTCGCCTGGTGGACGAGCTTGCCCTCGGCCTTGAGGCGCTTGATGAGGTCCTTGTCGCAGTCCTTGCAGAAGCGGCCCGCGCATTCCGGCACGGCGTCCGTGAACTTGCAGTCCGCGTCGAGCGGGTCGGCCCAGGCTTCCACTCCGTTTTCGCGGCACACGCGGAAGTCGTCTTCGCCGTACGCCGGGGCGATGTGCACGAGGCCCACGCCGTCGTCGGTCGTGACGTAGTCGTCGTTGAGGACCCGGAAAGCGCCGCGGGCGCGCTCGCTCTCGAAGTACGGGAAAAGCGGCTCGTACGTCCAGCCCTTGAGCGCGTCGCCCTTGAAGCGCGCGACCACTTCGACCTGCTCCGCTGGCTTCTTGAAGACCGCGGGGAGGCGCGCCTCGGCGAGCACGTAGCACGGGCGCGCGTCGTCCGTGAGGTCGCGCACGACGACGTAGTCGATCTTCGCGCCGGCGCACACCGCGAGGTTTTCGGGGAGCGTCCACGGCGTCGTGGTCCAGATGAGGAGGTAGACGGGCGCGGCGTTGCCGTGCCCGTCGAGTGACGAGTGACGGGTGACGAGCGACGAGAGGTCGGGGCAGGTCGCCGCAGGCGAGGTTTCCGGAATCGAGAGGACTTTGAGGCGGCAGGTGACCGTGGGGTCCTGCACGTCCTTGTAGTTGGACGAAGCCTCGGAGTTCGAAAGCGGCGTGTTGAGCGCCCACGAATACGGGACGATGCGGCGCGAGCGGTAGACGCGCCCCTGGTCGTAGATCTGCTTGAAGACCCACCAGACCGTCTCCATGAAGGACGGCTCCATCGTCTTGTAGTCGTGGTCGAAATCGACCCAGCGGCCCATGCGCGTCACGGTCTCCCGCCACTCGGAGACGTAGCGCAGCACCATCGAGCGGCACTGCTCGTTGAACTTGTCGATCCCGAAATCGCGGATGCCGGCCGCGCCGTCGATTCCGAGCGCCTTCTGCGCGAGCGCTTCGATCGGCAGGCCGTGCGTGTCCCAGCCGAAACGGCGCTCCACGTGCTTGCCGCGCATCGTCTGGTAGCGCGGGATGATGTCCTTGATCGTGCCCGCCAGCAGGTGGCCGTAGTGCGGCAGCCCCGTCGCGAAAGGAGGACCGTCGAAGAACACGAATTCCTCCCCGCCCTCGGTCCGGGCGAGAGACTTGCGGAACGTGTCGTTTTCCTTCCAGAAGTCGAGGACGCCCTTCTCCATGGCGTCGAAATCGACCTTGTTCGAAACTGGCTTGAACATGGGATTCGGCTTGCAGATGTACAAAATCGGCGCGAATCCTACCACACAAGCCCCCAAAAGCCAATTTCCGCCGGCGGCGGCGGACGCGCGTTCCGGTCCGGCGGACATTGCACCGCCGCGGAAACAAGCCTGCGGACCGCGGTTTGCAATCGCGCCGGCTTTCGGCGATAATGCCCGGCCCGCTTCGCGGCCGCCGGAAAGCCTTTCCGCGCCGGCTTTTCCATGCTCGTTCCAAAGACTTCCCGGACTTTCCTGCGCGACATCGGCGCGGACGCGGATTCGCCCCGCTGGGCCGAGTTCGTCGTCCGCTACCGCCCGGTTCTCGAAGCGTTCCTCGCGTCGAAGTTCCCGTCCCTCGCCGGCGACGCCGAAGACCTGCTGCAGGAGACGTTCCTGGCCGTCGTCCGCGTCCTTCCCTCCTACCGCTACGTCCCAGGCGAGCAGGGCTCCTTCCACAACTACCTGACCGGCATCCTCCGCAACAAGGC
>JAFUXX010000067.1 GCA_017476965.1 Kiritimatiellia bacterium
ACCACGAAAGCGCAAGCCTCCCGACAGGACGCCGTTTCTGCCCGGATTCCCCGTCTGAGGCAAGCGCTCCAACATGCACTACGGGACGGTCTCAAGCGAGATCGGCCCAAGCCCGGGTCAATTTTCCGGGATAAGGGTGGGATTTCGCGCGGGCTTGATTCGCCGGGGCGTTGCGGATAGAATCCGCCGCGTTCCGCCCCAGTAGCTCAGCTGGACAGAGCACCGGTTTCCTAAACCGGGTGTCGGAGGTTCGAACCCTCTCTGGGGCACCATCGCTTGACGCCGCGGGACGGCTCCGCTATCCTTCGCGGCGTCTTTTTTCTACCCGAAGAGGTTTCACGCCATGCCCTACACCGCATCCGATCTGCGCAAAGGTCTCAAGCTCCGCTACGAAGGTCAGCCCTACACCATCACCGAATACAACTTCACCAAGCCGGGCAAGGGCCAGTCGATCTACACCTGCCGCCTGAAGCACATGCTCACCGGCAACACGTTCGTCAAGAACTTCCGCGAAATCGACACCTTCGACGAGCTCGACCTCGAAGAAAAGACCGTCAACTTCTCGTACGAGGACGGCGACCAGTTCGTGTTCCTCGACGCGGACAGCGAGCAGATCAACGTCCCGGCCGAACTCCTCGGCGACAAGAAGTACTTCCTCGAAGACGACCTGGAGTGCAAGATCCTCTTCCTCGACGGCAATCCCGTGGACGTCACGTTCCCGACGTTCGTCGAGCGCAAGGTCGAGTGGTGCGACGCCGGCGCCAAGGGCAACACCGCCGCCGGCAAGGTCATGAAGACCTCCCGCGTCGAAGGCGGCTACGAGCTCAAGGTCCCGATTTTCGTGAACGAGGGCGACTGGATCCGCATCGACACCCGCACCGGCGAATACGCGGACCGCATCATGGGCCGCCGCTAGGCCCGGGCCCGTTTCCGTTGCATTTCCGCACGATGCAAGGCCGCGCGTTTTCCGCGTGCCGGGCGCTTTCCGCCGCCGCGGCGCTCTCGCTTGCGGCGGCGCTTCCCTGCCGCGCCATCGGGCCGCACGAGGTCGCTCTCGTCGTCAACGAGGAATCGCTGGACTCGATTCTCCTCGCGGACGCGTGGGCGCGCATGCGCTCCGTTCCCGCTCCCAACGTCGTCCGCGTCTCGATCCCCGCGGGCGAGGACGGCGCGTTCCCCGAGGCGATCACGAAGGAGCGCTTCGAGGAACTCGTCTGGGGCCCGGCCAACGCCGCGCTCGAACGCTCCGGCGCCGCCCCGCGCGTGCTCGCGTGGGTCTACTCGTGCGACTTCCCGGTCCGCGTCGCGGAGTCCGAAGAGACTCTCGCCAAAAGCTCGACCAACGACCTTTCGATAACCGGCGCGACGTTCCTGCGCGCCGCGTGGCCCGAGCCCGAAACCGTCGCTGAGGGGACCTTCGCTTCCCCGCTCTACGCCGGCCCCGAGGAGCCTTCGGGCGAAGCCGGCCACGCGCGCTCGTTCGACCGCGTGCGCAACGACCTGCTCGACCGCATGCCCCTGCCCGCCGCGATGCTCGCGTACACCGGGCCCCGCGGCATCCCAGTCGAGGAGGCGATGGACGCCCTCGCGCGTTCCGCGGCGGCGGACGGCACCGCCCCCACCGGCACGGTGTGGGCGACGCTCCGCCCCGGCGTCCGCTCCGAAAGCCGCGAATGGCAGATAGCCCCCGCGTTTGCCGACGTCTCCGCCCGCGACGGTTTCGACGCCGTCGTTTCCACCAACGACCCCGCCGCCGGCGACGGCCCGGTTGTCGGGTACATGACCGGCGCGCGCGCCGTCGTCCCGGTTCCGGCGCTCGCCGCCGGAGCCTACGCCGACCACTTCACGAGCTGGGCCGCCGCGTACGAGATCGGCGCACAGATGAAGGCGACGGAATGGCTCCGCGCCGGGGCGTCGTCCACCTCCGGCCAGGTCTGCGAGCCGTTCGCGAACTGGGCCAAATTCCCGACCGCGTGGATTTTCCCGCGCCTGCTCGACGGCGCGACCGCGATCGAAGCGCTCTACGCTTCGGTCCGCTGCCCGCTCCAGCTGCTTCCGCTCGGCGACCCGCTTTCCGCTCCGTGGGCCTCCGCGCCGAGCCCCGCGACGCTCGTCCGGATCGCGGACGGCACCGCACGGCCCGTCGGCGACGCCTCGGGAATCGTCCCGCTCGTCGCCGACTGCGAAGTGCCCGACGGCATGGTAGTGAAATTCTCGTGGTTCGTCGACGGCAGACCCGCCGGATCCGGCCCCGAATTTCCGTGGAACTCCGCCGACCTGCCGGACGGCCCCCACGAAGTGCGCCTCGTCGCGCGCGTCCAGAACACGTTGGAGCGCCAGCAGGCGTTCTCCGTCACCACGTTCAACGTCTCGAACGCGGACCGCTAGGCGGAACTCCCGCCCGGGAACGACAGGTTTTCCGAACTTTTCCGGCGTCGCCGTCGTTTGCAGTGGCGGATGATCAGCCAACCCAGAGCGTTCTGCATGTCGGTGGCCGTGCACGCGTTGCTGGCCGCCGCGTTGGCTTTTTGCCTCGACACCCCGCGCCCCACCGAACTCCCGGACCTCGACCTCTCCGAGCTTGAAGTCTCCTTCGCCGACACCCCCGCCCCCGCCCCCCCAGCTCCCCAGGAAAGGCCAGC
>JAFUXX010000068.1 GCA_017476965.1 Kiritimatiellia bacterium
CCCTGCGGCGCGCCGGCCGGGCCCCGCTTTGCGTTCATGGAGGAGTCATTCGACGGAGCCGAGGACTCCGCCTTCGAAGTATACCGGCGTTTCCCGGATCGCAAGACCGAACGTGCTGGCGTCGGCGTCGGCGGAGTCAGGCGTCAAAGGTTCGCCGAAGAGGTCGAAGAATCGGATGCCTCCCCGCGGCGGCGACGCCTCTTCCGCCGCATCCTCGCCGTCGGCGACCGCATCCGCATCCTCTCGGAAGTGCAGTTTCACGCTCCGGGGTTCGCCGATTTTCCACAGCATTCCCGCGTGCGTGCCGTCGGGGCGCGTCCACTGCGGGAAGAACGCCATGCGGGCGTCGTCGTGCCACGGGTCCGCCGATTGCACCGATCCCGCGGGGCGCATTGCGGCGAACGCCGAATACGCGTCGCGGGCCGGCTTCGGCGAGAAGTCCTTGTGCGTGAGGCCGAAGTGATGCTCGCTGTAGAGCGGATCGATTTCGCGGCCGCGGAATTCGTACCAGAAATACTGATCCACGCCTTCGGCGAAGGCGATGGCCATCGCGCGCGGCAGATAGCGGGCCTGGCCGTCCTCGCCGGCGGATTCCGACGCGCCGCGCCCGGAAAGACCGGACACGATCACCGAGCCGCCTCCGGCGAGGCGGATCACGCTCGCGGCGGCGACCCGCGGTTTTCGCGGCGCGGCGCCGTCGCTCCGCGGCAGCTCCAGAAGCGGCACGAACTCGTCGCCCTCGCGCAGGAAGGCGTCGGTCTGGTAGCGGGTGGCGTCCTCGCCCGCCGGGTCGCCGCGGTAGCCGGCGGCGAGCGCGGCAGCGGTCGGAAATACTTTTGCGGCGTCGCGCGGCAGGGAGGAGTCCATCCACCAGGCCGACACCGCGATCCGCAGCGCCTTGCGGGCTTCCGCCGTCGCCGAGCCCGTCTTTTCCTCGACGCGCACGAACTGTCCGGGCGTCGGTTCCTGCGCCGCGAACCACATCGGCATGCCGCCGAGGTCGGCGAGCACGCCGCCGCGCTCAACGAACTCGCGTACCGCGGGGAACGTGTCGGCGGGGAACGTTTCGTCGAAGGGATAGACGACCAGGTCGACGTCGCCAGCCGCCAGGCGTTCGCGCAGGCGGTCGCCGAAACACGCTTCGACGGTCGAACCGGGCGGGAGCGCTTTCCGGATCGCCTCCGCCACGGCGCGGGGCGGCGTCCCGTCCGGGGCGGCCGCCGTCGCGGCGTAGACCGCGCGCCAGGCCGCCTGCTCCGGACGCGCGATTTTCAGTCCGGCCTGCAGGACGGCGAGAGCATGGAGCGTCGCTTCGTGCGTGGGCCATCCGTGTTCGGTGATCACGACCGGTTTTCCGGCGTCGCCGAACTCCGCCATGAGCGAACGCAGCGCTTCGAGCCGCGTGTCGAGCGACCCTTCCGGCTGGCGCGGGTGGCTGTAGGGGTGGACGCACATCGCGTCGAAGAACGGCGCGGCGCCGTTTTCGTACGCCTTGCGGATGAAATCGAGCGGAACGCCGGCCGTGCCGCCGAAGAGCACGCGGACTCCGGGGTTCGCGCTCTTTGCGGCCCCGCACGCGACGCGCAGCACCGTGGCGTAGCGCGCGGGATCGGGCTCCCGTTTCCAGAAGGCGCGGAGGTTTTCCTCGTTCCAGATTTCGACGTCGGGGAAGCGCTCGCCGTAGTGCGCGACGACCGACCCCACGAAATTCGACCACGCGTCGAGATGTTCCCAGACCGGATCGGCCCACTTCGGGATGTCGTACAGGATGGGAAGGACCGTGAGACCCGCGGCCTCGGCGTCGGCGACGACGGCGTCGTAGTGCGAGAAGTCCAACGGCGCGTCCGGAGTCTTCTGCATGCGCCACCATTCGACGTCGAACCGGACGCGCCGTATGCCCGCCGCCGCGATGAGGCGGCACTCCTCCGCGCGCTCCGCCGGGTCCTTCACGCGGTGGAGGTGGGCGCAAACTCCGTACGGGCTCCCCGCCCCGCCCGCCGGGCCCGCCACGCTCTCCGGATCAGCCCCGCCCGCCGGTTCCGCGACGCTCGCCGGTTCCGCCAAGCTCGCCGGATCCGCTCCGCTCTCCGGGTCCGCGGTGCATCCCGCGGCGGCGGCCAAAAATCCGCAGAGAATGGGGAGAAGTGTCGTTTTCATTGCGTGTTCCAAAATTCCGGCATCCGCGCACCCGCCCGACGCGGACGCACGGCCGCGGATTATAACCCGTCTCCCCGATAAATTCATCCCGCCGTTGACTCCGGGCGGAAGTGCGAGCAAATCGGTGAAGGGGCGGAATCTTGCGAAAAGGCTTGATTTTACGCGCCGAAACGCGAGAGCGCCACGAAAAGTCCCGGAATGTGACGGATTGAAAATCAAAATCTTGTGGAAATGGGGACAGGCCCCGTTTTTTTGTTGGCGAAAGATGGGTCGAGAGGGCGGTTTGTCACACTTCCGCGGAGGTGCCGGTGGAGGCGAGGAGGAGCGTCGTGCGGATTCTGTCCGGCGGCAGGCCGCACAGTCCGGACAGCGCTTTGCGGTACGCGGCCATCTGCCCGGCGTATTCGTCTTTCATGCGCGACTCGAACGAGGCGGCGTCCTCGCCTTTGCGGACGGCGTTTGTCTTGAAGTCGTAGACTTCGGCCCGGCGGTCCGCGCCTTCGTCGCGGAAAACGACGCGGTCGAACTGCCCGGTTTCCCAGACCTCTTCCGCGCCGCGGAAGAGTTCGTAGCTTCGCTCGCGCCAGAGAACCGCGCCCGGAGTTTCGAGGAACGCTTCGCGCCACGCGCCGCCCCACGACAGGATCCGGCGCTCGCGGTCGTCTTTCGGCGCGGCCGGGTCGATCCATTCGACTGCCGCGAACGCGGCGTGTTCTTCCATGCCGCGGCGGACCGCGCCGCCGCGGGCCGTTTCTCCCGAGGCGAACCTGCGCGCGACGTCGATTTTGAACGCGCCGCCGGCCGCGGTTTCGGAGGACGGCGTGGCGTGGCGGACCGCGGCGCGGGCGGTGCCGTGGGTCCACGGAGCGGGCGGCGCGGCTTTGGCCGATTCTTTCGGTTTGCCGGAAAAGTCCGGCGGCGTTCCCGCGGCGGCGACGACGGTCGCCCCGCAGTCCGCTGCGGGCGGTTCCACGTCTTCGTCTCCGTGTTCGAACGGGTGCGAGACCAGGTCCTGTATCCGCGCGGAGCCCCCGCCGTCGTCCGGCGGCAGGAACACGTGGGTCGACCGCCTCGCCCGCGTGAGGGCGACGTAGTGGGTGCGCAGCTCGGCGAGCAGCTGCTCGTCGCTGGCGGCGGCGGCGGCGGCGGCGAGCGCGTCGTTCGCCGGAATCAATTTGTCGGGGCACGATCCGAGCACCCATCCGTCGCCGCAGACGCGGCCCTGCACCGCGGCGAGGGGGTCGGAGGACCCGATCGGCACGAACACGTGGTCGAGCGTGAGGCCCTTGGCGCGGTGTATGGTGAGGATGCGGATGAATTCCGGCGAGGAGGCGGTCTCGCGGTCGCGTACGCCCTCGAGGTATTCGCGGAACTCCGCCACGCCGCCCGTGCAATCTGGCCGCTCTTCGAATTCGACGCCGGCGCGGACGAGGTCCGCGAGCCTGCCCGCGGTGCGTGTGTCGGGATGCGTCCCGGCGATGGCGGCGGCGATTTCGCGCAGCGTCCGGGAGAGCCCGAGGCGCGACAGCTTCTTCGCGACGGCGCGCGACACCGCGCCGGGCGTCGCGAGACCGGGAAAGACGATTTCGCGGAGCGGGAAAACCGAGTGGACCACGGCCCACGCGAACTTGTCTTCCGGGTGGTCCGCGAGCGAAAGCATCTCCAGCACGGCCCTCGAAACCGGAGTGTCGAGCACGCCGCTTTCGCCCTCCCAGACCACGGGCAGCGGATGCCCGTCCGGCATGTCGAGGGCGCGCAGGAGTTCGGCCAGGTAGAGGCCGTCGCCGTTGCGGCGCACGAGTATGCCGACGGATTCGCCGGACCCCGCCGCGCAGCGCGCGTTCCAGAAGTCGCGGACCGCGCGGCACAGCGCAGGCGCCGTTTTGCGGACCGGGGCGCTTGGCTTCCTCTCGTCGTCCGCGGAGTCGTCGTCGCCGTCGGCCGCGGCGGCCGCCGCGCCGGTTTCGTCCACGCGGAGGATTTCGAAGAAGTCGGTCCGCGTCGGCGTTCCGTCCGCATCCGTCTCGGGCTTGTGCCCGCCCTTCGGCCAGCATTCCGACGCCCATTTGTCCTGCGCGTCGGGGCAGGCGTCGCCCACGACGCCGTAGACGTTTTCGGGACAGAACACGGCGTTGACGAAATCCACGGTGTTGGGGCCGTAGCGCCGCGAGACGGGAAGCTCCTCGACGGCGTCCGCGCCCGACGCCCGGCGCACGAAGTTTTCCAGCTCCAGGAACGGTCCGTCGTCGCCGCCGCGCCACGTGTAGATCGACTGTTTCAGGTCGCCCACGGCGAGGACGCTGCGCTCGTCGCCGGTGTCCGGCGCGGCCGCTTCCTCCACGAGGCGGCGGAGGCAGTTCCACTGCGCGGCGCTGGTGTCCTGGAATTCGTCGAGCGCCCAGTGCCGGAACTCCGCGTCGAGCCGGAACTGGAGGTTTTCGAGCGCGACTGCCTTGCCGGCCCCGGACCTTTCGGCGTCCGACTGGCTTGCCGTGATGTCGTCGAACGTCAACCTGCCGTTCCGCCGCGCGACGGCGTCGTAGGCCCGGTCGAGGCGCTCCGTGATGCGCAACTGCGCCGCGGCGGCGTCGAGCCTGCGGCCGATTGCGGCGCCGGCGAGGTAGCGGGCCGCGGCGCGGATCGATTCCGCCCCGGCCCGTCCGCCGCAATCCACGACGACCGGTTTCATCGACTTCGTGAAGTACGTGTACGACGTCGCTTCGGGGTTTTCCAGCAGGTGGAGCATGACTTCGCCGGGCTTGCCGTCGAAGACTTTTTTTTCTTCTCCGCGTCCTGCGGCCCATTCCGCCACGCGCTCGGCGATGCCGGCGAGAGGGTCGTTCGATTTTCCGTTGTACGGCAGGCCGGAAAGGTCGGGCGGCTCCGGGGGTATCTCCATCGCCTTGCGCATGGAGGCGCCGGTCCAGCCCTTCGCCTCGGGGCGGTCGCGGAGAAACGCGGTCCAGCTCTTCTTCGGATTGGCGAGGCTCCCGAACTTGTCGCGGACGGTCCGCGGCGCCGCGCCGCCCTGCGAGGCCCAGAACTCCGCGTCGAGCGCCGGGTCGGCGCCGGACGGCGCCAGCGTGGCGCCGACCGCGGCGTCGAGAGCGCGGTCGCGGCCGAAGTCGTCCAGCACGGTGAGGCTCCTGCCGAATCCCATTTCGAGCGGAAAACTCCGCACGACGCGCTGGATGAAGCTGTCGAGCGTGGCGATCGTGCCGCGGTGCTGCGCGTCGAGGATGCGCCGCAGGGCTCCAGCGAACATGGCGGGCGTCCATTCGACGCGCGCGGCGAGCTCCAGCTCCTTGGCGTCGGCGTCCGCGAGCAGCAGGCCTTTTTCCTTTTCCGCGCCGCGCTCCGACTCCGCGGCGTCGCACAGCCGGTCGATTATCTTCGTGTAGATTTCCTGCGCGGCGGCGCGGGAAAACGTGAGACCCAGCACCGTCTCCGGCCGGACGTTCCGGAAAATCGCGAGTTTCAGGAAGCGCGTGGCGATGGCGAACGTCTTGCCCGTTCCGGCCGACGCCTTGAGGATCAGGTTCTTCTTCATTGCCGCTCCTCCGTTTCCGCGGCGTCGCCGGCGAGCGCGCCGAGCCTGCGTTCCTGCGTTTCGAGCCAGGCGGACCCGGCGAGGTCCTTCGCGGGCGAGTCGAGGAAAATTTCCCCGAGCCCGTGGCGCAGCGCCTTTCCCGGCCCCGGCGGCCAGAAAACGTTGGCGCGGATGGCGCGGATGGCCGCGCGGGCGGTGTCGAGGAACGTCCCGGCGTGTTCCGCGATGCAGAAACCCTTGGGTTTGCCGTTCGCGTTCTTCAGGCCGAAAACGCCGCTCGTGGCGGAGTCCGCCGTCTTGCCGAGAACGACGTAGCAGTATTCGGCGACGTTGCCGCGGAACGGCGCGGGGAGGGTCAGGTCGTCCGGCGGCGTCCACGCTTCGAGGCAGCGCCCGTAGAGCGGCAGCTGCACGGAGAGGACCCTGCGCGGGGCGTACGAGTCGCCGGGTTTTTGCGTCATGGGCAGGCCGAGGGCCGCGGCGTGGGAGAGGTGTGCCGCGCCGCCTTTCACGACGTGGCCGGAGGCGTCCTTCTTGTCGTCCCACGTCTTGTAGTCGACGAGCCGGTAGCCGACGCCTTCCTTGTAGTCCACGCGGTCGACGGCGAATTTGACGACGACGTCCGCGTCGCCTTCGCCCTCGAACGGGCGGGCCTTGCCGGACAGCTCCGGCCGCGCGGCCACGTTCCAGCCGTCCTGCGCCCATTGCGCCTGTATCGGGGCGAAGGAGAGTATCCGCTTGCGCGCGGCGGCGAGCTGGAGGCGCACGTTGGCGCCGCGCGGCGCGCCGGATCCGCC
>JAFUXX010000010.1 GCA_017476965.1 Kiritimatiellia bacterium
CGCGCCGAACGCCATGCTGTACCCTGTCGGCACGATCTGGCATTACGGCATGCCGCTGCTTGGCACGAGGCTCACGGCGCAAGTGGTGTTCAGGCGCGACGTTCCCGGAGCCATCGACTTGCGTTCCGAAATCAGCGTCCCACCGGATCACGTCTTCAAAGGCTACATCCAGCCGTTCGGAGTCTACGACAGGCGGTACGCCCGCAGCGGAAGCGGCAACCGCGGTTCGGTGCTCCCCAGGCCGGACGAATTGCAGGACATGGATTTCGAAAATGCCGACGGATGGCTCCGGTTCCATCCCGGCACGGGCACGGACCCGACTTCGCCTGATACGGACGGCGACGGCCTCCCGGACGGTTGGGAGACGGAACACCCGGGATTCGATCCGTGCGAGGCGGCCGACGCCCTTGCCGATTCTGATGGCGACGGACTTCCCAACGGTTTCGAAATCATGCAGTCGCATACGGATTGGGAGAATCCCGACACGGATGGAGACGGAATCTCCGATGGAGAAGAAGTCGCGCAGGGAAGCGATCCAAACGACGAGACCGACACGACACCTTTGAATTTTGTGAAACTGACGGGGGATCTTGGGCCGGGAATCACGAAAAGCACGAATGCCAACGTAAGCATTCCCGCCGGAACGATGGTTTTGGCCGGAATTTTTGCCGCCAGCGAAGAGTATCCCGAATACACCGGAAAGGCCTCCGAATTCAACGACAGGCTTGCATGGCGGGTTGCCGCCGGCGGCCGGAGCGTTTTCGACGGAGCGACTCGCGTCAACAACGAAGACGGAGCATGGGACGCCGCTTCCGAGAAACGCCAATCGCTGTTTGGTCTGGCTCCCGTCGTGCTGAAAGAAACCGCAATTCTCACGGCTCCAGGAAATGCAGATCTCGAACTGAGCGTTCATCTAGAAGCCGAAAATGTCAGCGACAACATCTTGCCAAGTACCGTCGTAGCCGCATTTTTCCCGCTCAGACTCGTCCAGTCAAACCTGTCTGCAACTACAGGCAGGTACGGCACGACGGATTCAGGAACCAATTATTCTAGAGCGTTCCTGCCGACAAACGGAATCGCCTACATCACGGGACAGCCTGCCCCGCCCGGCCTCACCGCCGCAATCAGAGGGCTTCCAGAGTGGATGACGGTTAAGTGGGGCGGATCGATACGGTCCGAGCGGACGGAACGATCCAACTGTGACGATGTTGACATGGCGAGCACCAACCTCGCCGGAAATTTGAAGTACGACGTCACAAACTCAATCGGCGGAAAAATCGTCGGCGGCAAATGCAACATTTCTTTTTCCGTCGACGGACATACTGGAAACTATCCGTTTTTCATACGCGGCAAGAACCCTCTCGACAGCGTCGCCAAGGCCTACATCACAGCCAACGTCGACGAAGAATTCAAATCCTTCGCCTGGATGATCGCCAAGCACGAAAGCAAGTCCGGGAGTCGTGTTTACAACCAGTTCAACGCACACGGAGACAAGAAAGAACTCCCGAATTTCGGCCCACCAGCAGGATGGGGGATTGCACAAATCGACAAAGGGCCTAATGGCGACTCTACGGCCGAGGTGTACGACTGGCACGAGAACGTTGCATCGATGAACGAGAAACTTCGAAACGCATTGGCTACGCACAAAAGGTTTGTCGGATATTTCAAGAACTTGTATGCCGACGATCCATCTACGCGATGGTTCGAGCCGGACGATGTCGTTGCAAACGTCAATGGGTGTGCCGTCTCCGCGACGATGTGGAGTGTGCTCACGTTTTACAATGGGGCCGACGGATGTCCAAAACTGGAACTTGAAGGGCGAGAGAGGAAAATCCCGATTGAATTTGTTCCTTCATCTACGAATTGGGTATTCCACGCCAATTCCAACAATTACGTCCACAAAGTGACGGCGGACCGCGATCAGGCGGAAATGGGGTAATAAAATGAAAAAGCAAGCAGTTCGAGGTTTCTTGGTTTTTGCCTTTTTGACGGCCATTTGCCATTCTGGTTTTCCCGCGACAAACGACTTCAAGCGGGAATACGTGAAAGCGTTTACCGACGCAGAGAATCCATACGATGACTTCACGTCGGACGAATGGTCCGTCGAGGCGCTTTTTTTCGACTTGAACGGAGATGGCAAGGAGGAGGCGCTCTTGGCAGATACGGATCAGCGATTTGCAAATGGCAACGGGTGGGTGACAACACGCTTGAATCCAGTCACCGGAAAAATCGAGTGGCATCCCCGAATCGGAGAGTCTGGCATAGACGTGTATGCGCATTCTCGCGACCTCTATGCCGTTTCAGATGTCGACGGGACTGTCCGCCTCTATGGAAACGATGTCGGAATTCATGTTTTGGAAAATTTCGGAACTGCAAACGACAAACAGAGGTTTTACAAGGACGATGCCATTTTTACCATGGATACAAACGGGATGCTTGTTGCAAAAAGCCTTCCGAACGGATTTTCGGACATTGTTGCCGGAGCAAATCTCAAACGAATAGAGCGAATTGAGACGGAACTCTACTACGGATTCGATCTGGAATTGAAATGGAAATCGCCTGTGGCGTCCGATGTCGTCTACGCAGCGCCGGATGGATTCGATGGATTTGCCGATCTCTACCGAAATGAAACAAAGAGCCGCCTCGGCGTTTCGGGCAAAGTAGACGTATTCGCAATATTCTTCGACGCCGATGGCGACGGCAATTCCGATTTCCTGGTTTCTTCGGATGCCGAGCAACCGACTCCGGGAAAATTCGTCTGGCATTTCTACCGGAACGACGGCGGAACATTCCACAAGGCCGAGAAAACGTTTTGGTTCAACGCCGACAAGGATTATTGCCGCGAGTCGATCGACCCCGATGAAACGGCGGGACGAAACGATTTCTACTTGGTCCAGCGCCATTGGAGCTTGGCGCCTTCAGTGATAATCCTGGATCGCGACGGAAACGTTTTCCATTCCAGGACGGCCAGACGCCAATGGCTGACGCCACCGCCGCTAAAACCGGGACGGCACCTTCAACATGACGAAATGAAGGAGCATTACCGCTCTCTAGAAGAATGGAGGTGGTCGATCAAGGCGAAATGCGGTTTCGAACCCGCATTCGATTTCGAGGAGATTTTTTCCGACGGAAATTTTCTTCGCATGGAGCGCTTGCCGTGCGCAAGTTATCCCGAAAAGTCGCAATTGTCGGACGCAACGCGTCGCCTGGAGTCCGAGCGCAATCAGTTCAACACGGGAGGTTGATTGATGAAAATCGTCCGGATGGTTTTCTGCATTGCAATTGCAGCAGTTGCCGCGGAAGCGAAAAATCCGCCGCGACTTGATTGGGGATTTCACCGAAGTCTGCTGAAGGAACGCTTCGACACGACATACCGGCACGAGTTTTACCCGGACGAGATGTGGAGCATCAAATGCGTTTTCTTCGATTTCGACGGAGACGGAACCGAAGAAATGCTGGCCAGGACAACGTCCGGCGAAGACCGCATGGGAGATTATTGGCGCCTTTGGAAGATTCGTTCCGGAAAATTCGAGCAGTGCAAATTTTCCGGCGACATCACGTTCGCATGCTTTGACTCTTCGTTTTTCGCGGTGTCGCATTCCGATGGAGGGTTGTCGGCAATAGGACTGGACATGGATGCCGGATACGGGGAAGGCGAGACAGGCGCGAAAACGCGCACGCGACGCCGGACTGTTTTTTCCGCCTCACGGAGAACGGCGGATTCTTTCTTGAGGAGATGAAGCCGGATTTCGATGCATTGTTCATGCGGGAAGACGTCGTCGGCGTCAAACGCCTTTATTCGGAAATGTATTTCGGTTGCGACTTCACGCCGCCTCCCGACGGACCATGGTATGCCTGGCGCTTGCCATACAAGAGTCCCAAAGGCGATTTGAGACCTGGCGGAGGAATCGCCCCTACTGCCGGTTTTTCCGCGTTCGCCGCGGAACGCCGGCGAAAAGCCGAGGCGCGGACCGGCAAGGCTCCTGAATCGGTTTTTGCGATTTTTCTCGATGCCGAAACGATGGCGACGCAGACTGCTACGTGTCTTCCGACGTCGAGGCTTCCGCCGACGGCAATTACGGCTGGACGCTGTTTTTGTGCGACGACGGAGATTTCGTCAAAGCCGAAAACCCGGTACTGCCCGAACCGGATGCCGGCGCCGATTGCAGCCTTCCTGCGTTCGTTGCGGCAAAAAAGAACGCTTTTTGCCGAGTCGTTCAATACAACAAAGAGCCGTCATTCGTGATTCTGGACGCAGACAAAACGCAGAAAACGAAAATCCGCGACATGGTCTTGCAGCCGTATTACAGTCTTGCATCCACGAAATCGAAAAACTGTCGTGCGTGCGCTATCCCGATGGGTCGTGACGGGACGGCACGGTCGCCGTGCGGGCCGCGGCACGGTTCCGGCGCGGCGAACACCATGTCCGAATAGAAACCGGTTGCGCCCAGCCACAACCGATTCGCTTTGATCAGCGGGAACGCCTCCTTGTAGGTGATGGCGTTCATGTTTCCGATGATCAGGAACTTTTTCGAATGTGCCAATGTGGAAATGTTGCCAGTCCCAATGTTGCCAGTTGCCAATTGGGATTGGGAATTGGGATTGGCGACATTCCCGCATTGGCAACATTTTCCTTCCAAGATCCACGCGAGAAATTCGCGGAAGAGCGAAAACGGAGGATTGGTGACGATGACGTCCGCTTCGTCGCGGAGTCGCCGAACCTCGTCCGAGCGGAAATCGCCGTCGCCATCAAGGTACGACCATTGCAGGTCGTCGAAGTCGATGCGTCCGTTGCCGTTCGTGTCGCTGTCGAGCACGAGGATGCGTCCGCGCGCCGGATCGAGCGTCCGCCCTTCCGCGAGGTCGAACAGGTCGAGTCCGTATTTGGCCTTCTTCGCCTCCGGCGCGTAGCTCGTGCTGACGAGTTTCTTGAGGCCGAAGCGTTCGAAATTCTGGGCGAAGAACCGCGTGAAATTGCTCCATTCCGGATCGGCTCCCGGACGCAAACGGGAAAACGGGCGCGTCAAATGGGGTCGGGCACGGCGGACGGATCAGGGATTTTGCAGCGCGTCCACGATTTGCCGGTCAAGGCCGAAGAGCAGATTGGTCACCGTTTCCGGAGATAGCCGCGAAAAACACGAAACGAACACGTTGTTCCGGACGAAGAGAACCAAAGACGGAGAATCCAGGACTCCATAACAGACATCCCCCAGGCGTTCCAAACCATTCGTTCCGCGCGGCAAGGGGACGGTGGTCTCAAGTCCGCCCAATTCCGTCATGAGCGCACGTTTCGACGACGCGAAATCCTCCGCTTCAAACGTCCGCAAATCGAAATCCATGTCGGGTGCGGAAGAAAATACGAACATCAGGGAGACGGAACCGGATGCATGAATCTCCCTGTTGGTGGAAATTCCGGAACTTTGCAGCAACGAAGCGGGAAGAATCGGGGTCCAATTGGTCGCGATTCCGGGAAAAGAAGGTAGCAACGGCCACGATTCCGTATCGTACCGCCGGATGCAACGGTCCGCGACAACGCCGCTTTCCGCCATGATCGCGGAAAGGCAACACGCCGAAAAAAGAGAGTGGAAAATCTGTTTCACGATGTTTTTCATTTCACGGGGAATCTGTGCTTTTTCAATGGGTTCGGCAGACATCTCGAGTAACCGCTTGGACCGGGCGGCGTCAACCTCTCCCTATAGACATAAGGAGCCCCGGCGTCGCCATCGGAAAAAACCACGCCTATCGGTTGCATTTTCGTCCAGACCCCCGAATCCGGATTGTCGGCACCATTGTATTTCAGGCAAGCGTCGAAAACCAAATCCGAATCCCCCGCATTTCCTTCCCAGACGACTTCGTGGTACGAAAAACCCCACCCCCAACTGGGAGGAGTCCAATCCGGCCTCCCAATTGCACAGTATGGATTCGTGTCGAAATGGAAACCCATGATTGAACTCCACAACTCGCATCCGAGCGCATTGGACAACGAAACGGTAGCATTGGCGCAGTCCGTACAATTGACGTCAGCCATTCCTGGAGAATCCAGTTTCCGGAGAAATCGAGAAAGCAGGAAATTGTTCCCTTCGATGAAACACGAGGCTCCGTCATTGATTTCGTATCGAAATTTTCCCGAAGAAAAGATGCCGGATGCAATCCCCGAGGCTGCCGATGTTTTGCTGTTGCACCCGCCCGCCCAATCTGGCGAACACGCGACATCGAGAACAGACGCCCAAACATTGCTTTCTGACAATTCTTCCGAGGTCCACGGGGCTTTCGGCTCGTCGAGGATCGTGTAGAAGACGTGGCCGCGGGTGGTGTCGATCGCGTTGGTGACGACGGCGCCGTCTTCGTCGCGGACCACGGCTTTCCAGACGAGGCCGAACGTTTCCTTGCAAATGAAACCGGCCGTGTTTCGGACTGCCGTCAACGGCACGTTCGTCGCGGTCCGTCTTCGATTTCTTACCACCATCCGCTCGTGTCTTCCAGATTCCGGTTGCCCGGTTCGTCGTTCGTCCATATCTTGAAACGCAAAATCCGTTTCGGGCCGCTCGCTTCCCAGTATCCGCGCATTTTTCCGAACAAGCCATTGGTCGCCGTTCCGTCGGGAAGCGATTCGTTTCGGATCCGGAACAAAATGTATTGGTCGGGCGGAATCACGTCCCGATCCGAATATTTGCCTTCCACGATGCGGACCGTGCTTTCCAGAACGCCGGAAAAACCATCGTCCGGGGCAAACCGGGGCGAATGCGATTCCGAAGACGGGTCCACCGGGACCGTTCTCCCTCCGTTGCGGGGACCGGGGAAGGAAATCCGGACGGTCGCCTCGCAGTTTTTCCGGGAGCGCGGTTTCCAAGCGTCCGTGCCGGAAACGTCCGAGAACTCGACGTCGACGCGTTTTCCCTTTCCATGCGGCGGAGTCGGCAGGCCTTCCAGGCAATCGAAACCCACGGTTTCACCATGGGCCGGCAACGGAATTTCCACGTCGTGGAAACGCATTTCGTGCGGATTGCCTTTCTTTGCCAGAATCGCCTGAAGAGGATAGGGGGAACGAAACCAACGGCCGGAGTCTTTTCCGGAAACGCTCAAGAACGGCCGGAGCACCAAATTGGACGAGAACGAATAGTATCCTTTCTTTTCGGCGCGCCAGACGACATCCCAGCAGGAAATCCCGTCTGCCCGGAACAGGCCGTCCGCGCCGGTCGTTCCCCGTATGGTGGAATATTCGCCTTCGCCTCCCGGCCGGGAAAACGACAGGCTGACCGTCGCGGAGGGAACGGGATGGCCATCTTCGTCCGAGACCGTCACGACGACGGGGCAAGCGCTCCTTTCGTTTCGAAATGAGCGACCAAATCCCGATACAAGCGGAAATCGTCGCGGATGAGTCCGCAGCATGCCGCATCGGGGAAAACCGGAGCGTCGGAGGTACGAAGCAGTGCATCGTTTCCGTTCAAACCGCCGTTCGGGAAAATGCGCACCGTTCCGGGATCGGGATCGTCCGTTCGTCGGTAAATCTCCATTCGGGACGAGTCCTTCTTGCTGATGCGGATTGTCGTCCAAACAAATGAAGTCAAAACCGCGAAACCGATCAGACCGGCAACGGCAGTTCGCTTGGAACGCCCCGTTTTCATTCCGGCTCCTCCCGGGCGGTGCAAATCCGGTCGAAAAGCGTACGGACGAAGGGCAAGGCAATCGTTTTGACGTCGCTATGGCGCCAACCGTTGAACTTGATCTCCGATCGTCTCGGCCAAGACGAATTCGTTTTCATGTCATCCATGTTTGCATTGTGGATCGGTTCATCGGAACGGATCGCCCGGCTCCCGACGGGCCCGCCGAGGGCCGGGACGCCGCGGGCGAGAAGACAGCGGCAAGCACAGGTGCGGCGAAACGTTTCAGTATATGGTTTCAAACGTGAATTTTTCGGGAACGGCATTCGTCGGAGACGCCTTTTCCGGCTTCGAATTGCACCTTTTTCCATCGGTGTCATTGCGGTTGCGATGCGTCCAGTATCCGTGCGTCAACCCATTCGGCAAGGGGAAGAACGGATGCTTCAGGATCGAATGAATCGACCTGCACGAATACGTTGTTCCGCACGAAACAAACGGAATTGGTGGTTCCGCGCCCCCATCCCCGGAATGCAATGTCGCCGAGCGGGGAAGAATCTGGATGCAGTCGCGGAAACGGCTGCAAGGCGGCACAATCCGCAAAATGCGACAGCATCAGCGCTTTTGCGGCATCCGGGGCGGCCCCCAGTCCGATTCGGATCCGGAACGGTTCCCCTTCCCCGATTTTTTTCACCAAAAAATCTCCGTTTTCGCAGATTGAAAGCGCAAGTGTAGCGGAAGTCAGATTCGTGTAGCCGATGTCGGCAAGCGAAAGCGCGCTGTTCCCGGGAACCGAAACCTGGTACTCCGCAACACTCCACTCGTTCGTGGAATATAGCGCGGACACGTCGTTTCCCGGACCCGTCACGGGAGTTTCCGCGACAACGCATGCCGCATAAAAGAAAAAGCGCAACGTCGAGGATTTCATGGCTTTTATTGCTTGTTTGTTCATTGGAAAAAAGGAGGCGCCGCAACCGCCGGATGCGGTCCGCAAGAGACGTATCCGTCCGATCCGGGAGCCGCCAGTCTTTCGCGGTACGTCCATGGCTCTCCGGGGTCTCCGTCCGAGAACTGGACACCGGCCGGAAGTTCTTCGGTTCGCGGTTCGGAAGTCGGATCTCCATCTCCGTCGTACCGTAGGCATGCGTCGAAAACAACTTCGGAATCCCCGCAAGGAGGCTGCCAAGCAACGGCGTGAAACCGAAATGCCGCACCCCATTCTGGTGGTGTCCAGGAGGATCTGCCTATTGCAGTATAGGGATTGGTCCGGAATCCGGTTCCTCCCATCCTTCCAACAAAAAGTTTTGCCCCTGCAAGATTCGCAAATGAGGCGACAAGATTTGCGCAATCGACGCAGTTGACCAACGGGCCGTTTCCAGTGCCGCCGGACAATCGTTTCAACGCAGAGTCCAAATCCACGGCCCCGGATCGTTTGGTGTAGTGAACTCCGCCCGTGTAGATGTCATACGAAAAAACGCCAGCGGAATTTATCGCTTCCGTGACGGCGGCCGAAACGCCGTTTATTGTGGTCTTTCCTCCCGCCCATGTTGAGGAACAAACTAAATCTAGCGCCGAGGCCCACGGGTTCTGGTTGTCGAGGGCGGCCGTGGTCCACGGGGCTTTCGGGGCGTCGAGGACCGTGTAGAAGACGTGGCCGCGGGTGGCGTCGATCGCGTTGGTGACGACGGCGCCGTCTTCGTCGCGGACCACGGCTTTCCAGACAAGGTCGAACGTTTCTTTCGCGATGTGTCCGGGCGTGGAAGACGAGGTTTGCAGCGCGACGTCCAGCGCCGTGCCGTTTCCGGAAAAGGGGACGGAGTTGGTTTGAAATCCTCCGACGGACGCGGACGTCGAGGCAAGCAGGGTGACGCTGCCCAGATCGTCCGGTTCGGCGGAGAAATCCGCTTTGACGATCGGAGCCGCGTTCGTGACGTACAGCGCCGGAGCGCGGTGCCCGGCGCGCGTCCATTCGCCTTCGGCCAGGTCGATGGGCGTCGCGTAGTTCCACCGCAGGTTCAG
>JAFUXX010000069.1 GCA_017476965.1 Kiritimatiellia bacterium
CACGCGGCGCGGATCGCGCCGCCGTCTCCCTCCGCAAATTCCGCGGTGCCGTGCATGTCGGTCTCGCGCCCGCCGGCCCCGGTGCGGAGCCGGAAAGCGCCGGGTGCGGCGCCGTCCACCGCGCCGTGCCCGGCCGCGAAAGCGGGTTCGAAAAACGAAACCGAAAACACGGTCGAATCCGGAAGCACGAGCGACCCGCCGAACGCGGGCGAAGCCTCGCGCGCGGCGCCGGCGGACGCTTCAACGGAAGCCGCCGCGGCGAGTGCTGCGGCGGCGCGACGGAAAACGGAGAAGTCCATCGATTGGATGAGGAATCCGTGGATGCGCGCTAGCGCACGATGATGACGAACGGCTTGGCCTTGAACCAGGTCACCTTCACTGTCTTGCCGTCCTCCGGGACGTAGGAGAAGGCGGCGCCTTCGAAGTGGCGCAGGTTCGTCCACTCGCCGGAAGCGGCGTCCCAGTCCTGGAGCTTGTACCCGGTAGGCGCGCCGGAAGCGCCGGAGGCCGCGGCCGACAGCTCGAAACCGCCATCGACCCAGTATTCGCCGGACCCCGGCGTCGAATCGAACCCGGCTGCGTCCACGACGAGGTTCGTGAACGCGAGGCGCCCGAAGAAGCGGGACTCGTCCACCAGCCTGTTGCGCACGAGCTCGGCTTCCGACAGCGCGCGGTCGTAGAACCGGAAGTTCTTGATCTTGCCGACAAGGCGGTCGTTGCCGGACGGAGCGTTGCCCTGCCCGCCGAGCGCCCAGGTGGCCAGCGACCTGGCCGGGATCGCGGAAAAGGAACTCTTCACGTTGTAGCGGCCCGGCGCGGCGGTCGGCTCTTTCGTGCCTTCGAACGCCGTGGAGTACGTCGCGTTGTCGAGCCCCGTGAAGTACGTGTAGTCTTCCGCCGTCCATTTCGGGCGGTCGGCCGTGTAGTCCTGGGTGTTGTACCAGACCTGCTTCGCGGCGCGGATGGAGGCGGACCACTTGGGCCACATATCGACGCCGCCGGAACTGCCCGGGAACCAGATGTACATCAGGTTGCCGGAGACGATGTCGGCGTAGTTCGCTTCGACGAGCGCCTGGGTCGTCTGGCGCGAGGGAACCACGAGGCCTGCCTGCTTGAACACGATGTTGCTGTTGCCCTCGCCGCCGAACAGGTAGGCGTCGTCGAGCCACGCCGGCGCCATCTTCGGGGCCGTGTTCGCCCCCGTGGAGCGGGCGATCTGGAGGTCCTTGAAACCTGGATCCGCGATGTTCTTCCACGATTCGGAGACCGAGCTGTGCGAATGCACGGCGCCGGCGTTCTTGATGCCGTCGTAGTGCAGGACTAGACCTGCGGGAACGTAATCGGAGAGGCCGAAGTCTCCGGCGGCGAAAACGGCGTTGGTCGCCTTCCACAGCCAGGTGAGGCGGACTTTTGCGGGCGACGTGCCGGCGACGTACTCGAAGGACGTTTCGCCGTCGTGCGCGACTGGCGCGCTCCAGCCCTGCGCCGATTCGTCCCACGTTTCGAGCGCGTATCCGGAAAGCGCGTATCCGAAGCCGCGCGAATCGGTCTGCGCGGCGGACGGCGCGGTGAACTCGTAGCGGCCGGAAACCTGGTAGTTGCCGGATTTCTCCGCGCCTTGCAGGAAGGAATGCGACGTGGCGACGACGACGTTCGT
This sequence comes from Kiritimatiellia bacterium, assembly GCA_017476965.1. GTDB lineage: Bacteria > Verrucomicrobiota > Kiritimatiellia > RFP12 > UBA3636 > UBA3636. The sequence continues at coordinate 1,658 of JAFUXX010000069.1, forward strand.
CACGGGAATGCGCCCGAAGAAGCGCGCCTCGTCGACGACGCGGTTCGAGGCCACTTCCCCGTCCGTCAGGACGCGGTTGTAGAGACGGAACGACTTCAACGTGCCGTTGAGCTTCTGCCACCCCGAACCCGTGGGCCCGCCGATGCCGAAATTGTCCGCCACGACGTCTTCGGAGGGCCCCGTCTGCGCGACGTAGCCTGTCCAGCGCGATCCGGAAGTCGGGATGGTCGTGCCGTCGAAAACCGCAACGAACGCCGGCGACATGATCGCGGTGGTGTAGTCGAGCCGGTTTCCGCGCGCGCGGGTCGCATCGACACGGTCGCCGTACGCTTGCGTCCCGAAATCGATCCACCCGTTGTTCGACTCGGAATTTTTGTCCGCGTCGTACATGTCGCGGTGCACGGAAAGCGACCCGCCCTTCTTCCAGTCCGTGTTGGAATGGCCTTCGCAGAACCAGACGTATCCGAGTTTGTCGGAAGAACGCTGGTCCGAAGGATCGGCGTCGATCAGGGTCTGCACCGTCTCCGTCTTGGGAATCGGGAACGCGGCGTTCGGCGAGAAGTGCGAATGGCCTTCGAACGCGTAGCCGTCTTCGTCCCACGCGCCCGGATCGACACCGGCGGCGCGCAGGCCGAGCGTCGCGTCCCAACCGCCGCGCGGGGCGATGTTGACCCACGTCGTCGCGGAAGGGTCGTGCGGCTTGTCCGCGCCGGCGTTGCGGATGCCGTCGTAGTGCAGCACGAGGCCGTCCTGGACGTAGTCCTCGACGTCGTACGAGACGAGCCCGTCGCCGGCGGCCCACTGCCATGTGATGCGGACGCAGTCGGCAGCCGAGACGGCGACCGACGTTCCGCTGTTCGTCTGCGGTTCGCCCCACGCGCCGTCCGCCCAGGTTTCAAGCGTGTAGCCGGAGCAGGTGTAGGTGCGTTTGTTCACGGTCTGCGTCGCCGGGGCGGTGAACGTGTAGCCCTCCGCGTCCACGGAGTATGCGCCGTTCTTCTCGTTGCCCGAAACGGTCGCCGCGGACGAGGCGATGACGGCGTTCGTCACAGGCAGATCGTACACCGCCGTCTCCTTGCCGTGGAAGCGCCAGTCGTCGACCGCCCTGTTCCACTCGATTTCGAAATCGTCGAGGACGCGCGTGTACAGACGGGTGTTGTAGAGAGTGCCGACCGAACTCTGCATTTCGGACATCGTTTTCACGTTGTGCTTGCCGCCCACGGCGTACCAGTCCTGGTTTTTCGCGGTCCAGGCCGTGGTGCCGACCTTGTAGTCGTTGCCCGCGGCGGTCGGCTTTGCGACGCCCTCGAAGCACATCGCGCGGTCATTGTCGAGGATTGCGGTGACGTACGTCGGAGCCGCGTTCACGAAATAGGGGCGGCCCGCGACGATCGAGCCGCTCCCTTCGTGCGTGAAATAGACGCTGTTCGCGCTCGTGCCGCCGCCGGCGGCCTTGCGCATGCCGACGGACCCCTGTTGCCAGCCCGACGTGCCCGGCCACCAGGTGTACTCGATGCCGTTGATGTTGTCCGCCGTCGTGATGTCGAACGCCTGCTGGATCGTGTAGACCGCCGGCAGCGGGAACGGATCGCCGTCGCCCCACTTGGCGAAATAGACGTAGCCGTTGAACTTGAAGCCGTTTTCCAGCCACTCGCCCTGCGACGTGTTGCCGCGCTTGTAGGAGACCTTGGTCGAATCCGAAGCGTCCACGATGTACGAAACCCAGCTCATCGGCCAGCGCGATTCGTACCCGGGGGCGATGTTCTTCCAGACGGACGCCGCCGGGGCGTGCGGACTGTCGACGCCGTCGTTGAATTCGCCGTCGTAGTGCAGGACGAGCCCGTCCTTCACGTAGTCGCCCACGCCGTATGGCGCGCCGGTCGTGCGGTACTTCACCGCGGCGTCCGCGGGAACGGCCGTGAACGCGAGCGCCAAGGCCGCGGCGCACTTGGCGGCGAAGCCGAAGACAAAACTACCGTATGCTTTCTTGTGTTTCATCGTGATCTTTCCCGTTTCGAGTTTGTTCCGTGGAAGTCCCGCCAAGGCGCAACGCACCCGCGGACGAAACCGATAGTACCACGGATCGGACCGGAAAATGTATACAATTTGGAAAAAAATCGGCGTTCAGCGCCCGTGGCGCCTGCGCCATTCGCGCATGGACACGCCGTAGCGGCGGAGGAAGAGTTTCTGCAGGGCGATCTTGGAGCCGAAGCCGCACATGGCGGGGATGGCGTCGATGGCGACGTCCGTCCGGGCGAGCATCGTCGTGGCCTTTTCGAGCCGCACGTTCAGGATTTCGTCGTGCGGCGGGTGGCCCATCGCCTCGCGGAAGCGCAAGTCGAAGAGGCGCCGCGAGCCGGGGAAGCGCGCGGCCAGCGCCGCGGCGCCGAGGCCGTCGCAGGCTTCGGCGCGGATCATGTCCACGGCGCGCTGCACGGCG
>JAFUXX010000070.1 GCA_017476965.1 Kiritimatiellia bacterium
CGGTCGCGTTGGCCCGAGCCCGGCTCCAGCCTGCCGGAAACCGCCTGCTTCGCCGTCCCGCTGGCCATGCTCTCGACCCTCGTCGCGTACGCCCTCGTCGAGTACAACCTCGCCGACCCCGCCGTCGTCCCGCTCTACTGCCTCGCCATGGGCCCAGCCGGACCGTCGCTCCTCCGCGTCGCCCCCGCCGGAAACTGACGCGAATGCAAACGAAAGCCCCGCAAACATTGGCTTTCGCGCGTGTTTGCGGGGCTTGGCGAATGGTGGGAGTAGAGGGATTCGAACCCACGACCCAGTGATTAAGAGTCACTTGCTCTACCAGCTGAGCTATACTCCCGGGACAAAAAAATTTGGAGCGAGCTAAGGGATTTGAACCCTCGACATCTACCTTGGCAAGGTAGCGCTCTACCACTGAGCTAAGCTCGCACCGTGTCGCGTTGACGGGGGCGAAGGATAGCAAAACCGCCCTTCCAATGCAAGCGATTTTTTCGCACGCGGGATTTTCCGCGGGAATCGGCCTGAAAAGCCGCTTTCCGCGCGGCTTTCCGCCGTTCCGGTTGATTTTCCGGCGCCGATGGCGTACGATTCTCCCGTTGATTCGCCGCTTCCCGGCTCCTCCGGGCGGTCGGAAAGGACGTCTGAAATGATCGGCAACACGAAGAAGTGTCTCATAACCGGCGGCGCCGGTTTCATCGGTTCGCATCTTGCGCGCAAGCTCCTCTCGGAAGGTTGCGAGGTGACGGTGCTGGACAATCTTTTCACGGGCACCAAGTCCAACGTCTACGACCTGCTGGACAACCCGCGCTTCACGTTCCTGCTGCACGACGTGACGCAGCCGTTCTGGGGCCAGTTCGACGAAATCTACAACCTCGCGTGCCCCGCTTCGCCGATCCACTACCAGCACAATCCGGTGGAGACGACGAAGACGTCGATCCTCGGCATGATGAACGCGCTCGAACTCGCGCTCAAGACGAAGGCGCGCGTGTTCCACACCTCGACTTCGGAGTGCTACGGCGACCCGGACGTGCATCCGCAGCCGGAGTCCTACTGGGGCAACGTGAACACGATCGGCCTGCGCAGCTGCTACGACGAAGGCAAGCGCGCCGCCGAAACTCTCTGCGCGGACTACCGCCGCCAGTACGGCGTGGACGTGCGCATGATCCGCATCTTCAACACCTACGGCCCCAACATGCACCCGCACGACGGGCGCGTCGTTTCCAACTTCATCGTCCAGGCCCTCCAGAACCGCGACATCACGATGTACGGCACGGGCAAGCAGACGCGCTCGTTCCAGTACGTGGACGACCTGGTGGACGCCATCGGGCGCTTCATGGCGAAGTCCCGCGCGGAGACGGACCGCTTCTTCGACGCCCACGGTTTCGGCGTGCCCGTGCTCAACGTCGGCAACCCCGGCGAGTTCACGATGCTGGAGCTGGCGGAGCTCGTGCTCGCGAACCTGCCGCAGTCGAAGAGCAAGATCGTGTTCCAGGACCTGCCCAAGGACGACCCGAAGCGCCGCAAGCCCGACATAACGCTCGCCAAGGAGTTCCTCGGGTGGGAGCCGCGCGTGCCGCTCTCCGAGGGCCTGCCGAAGACGATCGAGTACTTCCGCCGGTTCGCGTAGGAGGAGGCTCGCGCAATGCACAAGGTCATCTGCATCGACGGTCCGTCCGGCTCCGGCAAGTCCACCACGGCGCGCGCCGTGGCGGAGCGCGAGGGCGTGCTTTTCGTCGACTCCGGCGCGCTCTACAGGATCATGACGTGGCGCGCGCTCGAAGCGGGCGTGGACTGCCGCGACGCCGCGGCCGTCGCCGCGTTCTGCAAGGGCGTGAAGGTCGATTTCGTCGTGAAGGGCAACCGCGTCGCCTACGAAGTGGACGGCGAGGAGCCCGGCGACCGCATCCGCACGCCCGAAATCAACGCCAACGTGAGCCCCGTTTCCGCGGTGCCCGAGGTGCGCGCGATCGTGACCGGCTGGCTCCGCGAAATGCCGAAGCTCGGCGACATCGTCGTCGAGGGGCGCGACATCGGGTCCGTCGTCTACCCCGATTCCCCGTACCGCTTCTACCTCGACTGCGATCCGGACGAGCGCGCGCGCCGCCGCCAGAAGGAGGACGCCGGCAAGGGCTTCGTCCAGACCGAAGCCCAGGTCAAGGCGTCTCTCCTCGCCCGCGACAAGATCGACTCATCGCGCAAGACGGCTCCGCTCAAGGTCCCCGAAGGCGCGATCCGGATCGACACGACGCACCTTTCCGTCGCCGAAGTCGTGGACGCGATCGCCAAGGCCGCGGGCGTGTAGGCAGCGGCGCTACTGCACGTAGCGCGCGGCGGGAGCGGATTTGTCCGGAACGAGGAATTCGGCGTCCCATCCGCCGTCCGCCCGCTCGAACAGCGCGCATCCTTGCAGGAAGCCGACCCAGCGGTCCGTCCGGAAGCGGTCGACGCCGAGCCCGTTCATGAGCAGCGCCAAAAACACGTCGTGCGTGGCGACGAACGCGCAGCGCGCCCCGAAGCCGCGCCCGACCCACTCCATCGCGAGCCGCGTGCTTTCCCCGACGGGGCGGTAGCCTTCGGCCCATCCGTCGCGCATCAGCCTGTCGGTGTACGGCACCGGGCCTTCCGCTTCGTAAAAGCGGTGCGTGGCGTCCTGGTCCACGATCCACAGCCCGGGCAGGCTCGCTTCCTCGGACACCGCCACGTCCCCCGCCCCGGCGCCGAACGCCTCCGCCGCGCAGGCCGCGGTGAGCCGCGTGCGCAGGAGCCGCGACGCGACGAACGCCCATTCTTCCCGGCCCGGGCCCGCGGCCGCCAGGTCGCGCCCGCAGGCGCGCGCCAGCGCTTCGCCTTCGGCCGTGAGCGGGAGGTTCTCGCCGTACGTAGGGTCGTCCACGGAAATGGCGGGGCGCTGCCCGTGGCGCACGAGCGCCACGCAGCGCATGGAAGAGGCGCGCGCACGCGCCCCGAAATCGCGGTAGTCGATCATTTCGCGGAATCGGTTTCGGCGGGAAGAATTTCGAACCCGGCCTCCCGCAGCCGTTCGGCCTCCTCGTCGTCGAGCTCGCCGAGATCCGCCGCGTCCACGTCGTAGCCGCGGGCGAGCGCTTCCACCACCGCGGCGCGGCGGCGCTTTTCGGCGCGCTCGGATTCGGCCAGCTCCTCCGCCTCGGCGGCGCGGCGTTCGTTTTCGAGCCGTTCCTCGGCCGCGCGCCTGCGTTCCGCGGCGGCGAGAGCGGCCTCGCGGGCCGCCGCGGACTTTTTGGCGAGCGCCTCCACGCGGAGACGCTGCAGGAGGCGGTAC
>JAFUXX010000071.1 GCA_017476965.1 Kiritimatiellia bacterium
CGCAGGGGCCGCGGCGGTTCGTCCGACCAGGGGTCGCAGGAAGGCGCCCAGGCCGTGGACCTCGGCGTGCGCCCCGCTCCGGCCGTGAGCACCGACCTGCCCGTCACGCGCCAGCGCTTCGCGTTCACGTTCCTGTGCCGCACCCCGGCGCTTCTCGCCGTGCTCGACTCGGTCGCGCGCATGGAACCCTACGCCACGATTTCCAGCCTTTCGATCGAAAAGGCCGGGGAGGACGTGGTCTTCCCGGCCGAATCCGGCGAAGGCGCCGAACAGGGGCGCGCCCGCCGCGGCGATTCCGCCGCGCCCGCCGCCCCGGCCGGCATCAAGGAGCGCCCCAAGCCCCGCTCGTCCCGGCTCGTTTCCGGTCCCCTGCGCGAAGCCCCGGTTCGCGTGCGGATGTTCGTGGACGTCTACTCCGTCGCCCTCGAAGGCGACGGGGACGACGCTTCCGAAGGGCAGGAGGACTAGCCATGGCCAGCAAAAACGATTTTCTCTCCCTTCACTACGACAAGCTGATCTTCGGCGCGTCCTTGCTGCTTCTCGTCGGTTGCGCCTTTTTCGCGTTCGTGAAAGGCCCCGCCGGGCAGTCCGTCGAAGAGACCAAGACCCGCGCCCTGGTTTCCAACCTCGAAAAAGGCGAAAAGAAGGCGGTCGAACCAGTCAACGCCGAAATCTTCGGCGCCGCGCTCCAGACCGTGCAGGAGCCGTGGACGATGCGCGGCACCAACGTGGCGTTTCTCGTGGCGCCCGAGCGCGTGTGGTGCATCGAGTGCCGCCGCCCGATTCCGATGACGGCCGACACGTGCCCCTATTGCAAGGCCGCGCAGCCCGACGGCACGATCGACGAGACGTTCGACGGCGACGGCGACGGCATGCCCGACCTCTGGGAGCAGAAGTACGGCCTCAACCCGCTCGATCCGTCCGACGCCGCCGGCGACGCGGACGGCGACGGCTTCACGAACCTGGAGGAGTTCCAGGGCGGAACCGACCCGACCGATCCGGCCAGCCACCCGCCGCGCTTCCGCTTCCTGCGCGTCGCGCGCATCGAAGCGACGCCGTTCCCGTACCTCTACCGCGGCAAGCTCCGCCTGCCCGACGGCTCGTACAGCTTCCAGATCAACGGCCCGAAAAACATCTCCTACACCGTCAAGAAGGGGCAGGAGCTGGCCAAGACCGGGTTCGTCCTCGATTCCTACACGACGCGCAAGGGCGTCGTGAAGCGTCCCGGCATGCCCGACAGGGAGCAGGACCTTTACGTGCTGCTCTTCAAGCGCGGCGTCGACGAGGTCGAGCTCCGCGAAGGCGCGACCGAAGCCGTTTCGAGCGCGTTCGAAGCGACTTTCGTCTGCACCAAGGACAAGGACCGCAAGGAATACACGGTCAAGCGCAACGAGTCCTTCGTCTTCGACGGGGAGAAGTTCACGCTCCTCGAAGTGAGGCCGTCCGAAAACGCGGCGGCCATCCGCCGCGAAGGCGGCGAAGCCCTGCAGGTGCCCGCCCTCTGAAGCGGCGCCCGAACCCGGAAATTTGAACAGTCCATCAGGAACACTCCAGCATGAAACCCAACCACGCATTCGGCATCGGCGCGGCCGCAACCGCATTCCTCTTCGCGGCGTTCGCTTCCGCCGAAACGAAGGTAGTACTCAACGCCAAGCAGCTCGGCATCGATTCGGTCGAAGTTGATTTCGACGAAGCCCCGGCGGAACCCTCCGTCGGCGAAGCCGATCTCGCCGGTATCGATCTATCCGATCTCGACATCGGCGGCGACGCGGCCGACGGAGTGGACGCGGCGGCGGACGCCGCGGAGCAGGCCGACGAGTCGCTCGACGCGATCGTGCCGACGGTGGACGAATCCACCGCCGAGGCCGCTTCGCTGCTCGAAGACGATCCCGTCGAAATCCTCCCCACGATCGAGGAAGAGGCCGTTTCCCCGGTCGACGAGCTCGTGCCCGTCGTCGAGGACGCCGTCGTGACCGACCTCGATCCGGTCGACGTGGCCGCCCTGGCCGAGGCCGAGGCCCCCGCGCCCGTCGTCGAGGAAGAGCCCGGGCCCGAGCCCGCGCCGGTCGAGGAGGTTGCCGTCGCGGAGGTCGCGCCGGCCGAAGAGGAGCCCGCTCCCGAGGAGGTCGCCGAGGCCGCGCAGCCCAGCGAGGTCGACGTGGAGATTTCCGAACTGGCCTCTCTCGAAGAGAGCCGCCGCACGCTCTTCATCCAGCACGCTTCCGAAAACTTCGAGGAAGGCAAGGCCAACCTCGCCGCCGGCAACTGGGTCCGCGCCGCAGACAACTTCAAGGAGGCGATCCGCTTCTACGAGCGCGTCGACACGACCGCCACGCACCACCTGCTCGCCGACGCCCGCGCCCAGCTCGCCGAGGCCTACTACCGCATCGCCGAGAAGCGCCTCTCCGACATCGAGAGCCGCCGCGAACAGGCCACGCCCGAACTCTTCAACGAGGCGGAGACCGCGGCCGGCCTCGCCATCAAGCTCGGCCATCCCAAGGCCCAGGCGATGCTCGACAGGATCAAGAACCTGCAGGCCAACCCGCCCAAGCCCGTCCAGCAGCCGCGCAAGCCGCGCTACGCGCAGGACGACTTCAAGTCCCAGCGCAAGGACATCCGCGACCGCATGCGCGTCGCCCGCGAGTACTACTCCACCGGCGAATACACCGACTGCCGCCGCGAAGTCGAGCTGATCCTCCGCGACTACCCGTGGTGCCGCCCCGCGCTCGACCTCCTGCACAAGCTCGCCGTCCGCGAACACCAGTGGAAGGAGTTCGAGAGCCGCACGACCCGCGAGGACATGCTCCGCGACGTCACGGCCGCCAAGAACGCCCGCATGTACGCGGTCGACTACGTCGCCGGCGACACCTCCGTCTCCGCCGGCGCCGGCGAGGGCGAAAGCGCTTCCGCCTCCCAGGCCCTCGGCCCGGAGATGCGCATCCGCGAGAAGATGAACCGCATCATCATCCCGGAGATCGAGTTCCGCCAGGCCAACGTGGCCGACGTGATCGCGTTCCTCAGCGAAGCGTCCCGCGAATTCGACGATCCCAACACCCCGGACCAGGAGCGCGGCGTCAACTTCGTGCTCGATCTCGGCGACGCCGGCGCGGCGGAGACTTCCGCCGTCGCGGACGACGATCCCTGGGGCGCTCCCGCGGCGGCGGCGCCAGCCGCCTCCAGCGGCGGCGTGGCTCCGCTCACGATCCGCACCCGCTACAGCTCGCTGCTCTCCACGCTCGACATGATCATGGAGATGGCCAAGCTCAAGTACCGCATCCAGGGCAACGTGGTCATGATCATGCCGGCCAACAAGGCCGACGGCGCTCTCATCCACCGCATGTACAACGTGCTGCCCACGATCGTCGAGCGCACGGTCTCGCTCGGCGGCGGCGACAGCTCCGGCTCCGGTTCCGTCGGCGATCCCTTCGCCCTCAACCCCGGCGAAGTCAAGACCACGACCGACTGGAAGGCCTTCTTCTCCAAGCTCGGCGTCGCGTGGCCCGACGGCTCCACGGTCGAGTACATGCAGAGCATGGGCAAGCTGGTCGTCAAGAACACCGCCTCCAACCTCGCCACGCTCGAACAGGTCCTCGGCGCGATCAACGTGACGCCGTTCCAGGTCGAGATCGAAGTCCGCTTCGTCGAAGTCGGCCAGACCGACCTCAACTCGCTGGGCCTGGAGTGGATCCTCAACGACGACTGGGAAATCGCCGAGAAGAAGAAGGACGCGAACCTCCCGCTCGCCTCGCGCCAGCGCATCACGATGAGCGCGCAGAACGTGACCGGCGGCTTCAACTTCCTCACGGACAACAGCAAGACCGACCTCAACAACGGCAACCCGATCATCGACAGCATCGCGAAGGTGAACTCCGTCCTCACCAACCCGGAGCTCTCGCTCGTGCTGCACGCCCTCGCCAACAAGTCGAGCGCGGACCTGCTCTCCGCCCCGAAGGTGGTCGCCCAGAACGGCACCCAGGCCACGATCAAGAGCGTCGTCGAGTACATCTACCCGACGAACTTCGAAGTCGAATACCCGGAGGACAACGGCGACTCCACGGCCGTCATCGGCGTGGCGCAGATCGTCAGCACCTTCCCGGCCGTCGAGCCGCAGGACTTCCAGACCCGCGAGGTCGGCGTGATCCTGCAGGTGACGCCCCGCGTCTCGGCCGACGGCACCCGCATCACGCTCGACCTGACTCCGAGCGTCGTTTCGGAGCCGACGTGGAAGGACTACGGCTACACCTACCCGACGTCCGACGGCTCCGGCTTCCACCTCACGATGGAGCAGCCGTTCTTCCCGGTGCGCTCGCTCGCCACCTCGGTCGACATCTACAACGGCTGCACGGTCGTGATGGGCGGCATGATCACCGAAGAGCGCTACGCCGAAGAGGACAAGATCCCGATCCTCGGCGACATCCCGCTGCTCGGCCGCCTCTTCCGCTACAAGTACGAGCAGAGCGAGAAGCGCAACCTGCTGATCTTCGTCTCCGCCCGCCTGGTCGATCCGGCCGGCCGCGAAGTGAAGGGCACCGATTCTTCGCTCGGCGTCCTCGACCAGACCGCCCAGAATTCCGCCGACTAGCTCCGGCGCAGATCGGGGAGCGGCTCCCGCCCTCCCCAGCCCTCTCCCCGTGGGTTGTAGACTTCGATCTTGTCCAGCCCCCAGACCGGCGGGGAGAAGGCGCCGGGGGGTACGCCCTGCAAGGCCGCGCGCATCTGGAAAAGCTTGGCGTCGAGGCGGTCCACGAAGCTGAGCACTTCGGCTTCGGGGCATTTGGGCGGCACCGGGCTGCCGAAGGCGGCTTCGCCGTGGTGCGAGAGCACCATGTGCTGCAGCAGCGTCGCGCGCTCGCGCGCGGCGCCGGTTTCCGCCGCCGCGCGCTCGATATCCACCACGCCGCGCACCACGTGCCCGATCAGGCGGCCGTCCACCGTGTAGCCCTCCACCAGCCCCAGCGAGCCGGATTGCATCTCCGAAAGCTTCGCGAGATCGTGCACTATCACACCCGCGAAGAGCAGGTCCTTGTCGAGGTCCCGGTACACGCCCGCGAGCGCTTTCGCCGAGCGGAGCATCGTCGTGGTATGGTGCAGCAGGCCGCCGAGCTCGGCGTGGTGCATCGACTTGGCCGCGGGCGCCGCTAGCAGCCTGCCGCCGGCGTTGGCCCATTCGAGCAGTTTCAGCACGATCCCCCGCAGCGACGGGTCGCGCAGCTCGCGGGCCGTGGCGAGCAGCTCTTCGAGCATCGTCTCGGGCTTGTCGGGCGCGGCGGGCACGAAACCGGCAGGCTCTTTGGCGTCCTCCGGCGCGGCGGGGCGGAAGCGGGCGATCTTGAGCTGCAGGTGGCCGTTGTAGGAGTTGCCGGTTCCTTCGACCTTGATCACGGTGCCGGGCGCGGGCGGATCGCCTTCGAAATCCCAGTACTTGGCGGCGATGCTGCCGGTGCGGTCCACGAGCTGGAGATCCAGGAAGCGCTTGCCGCCGCCGGTCGAGCGCACGCCCGAATCGCGCACGAGGAGCCAGCCGCGGTACGGGACCGCGTCGCGGATGTCGGAAACAGTCTGTTCGTAAGCGTCCATTTTGCTGCCTTTCCAGTGTCTCGTCCGAAAAATCCGCGGCGCTACCGGCGGAGGAAGGACCCCAGCGTCGCGATGCGTTCGGCGGAGACGTCGGCCGGGTCGTGGGGGTGTTCGCCGCGGCC
>JAFUXX010000072.1 GCA_017476965.1 Kiritimatiellia bacterium
CACGCGCGCCGCGCCCAGGTCGCCGGCGTCGTCGTCCAGCCCCGCGGTGTCCACGAGAACGCACGGCCCGAGCGGAAGCCATTCTGCCGACTTCCGCACGGGGTCCGTGGTGGTCCCCGGAACCGGGGAGACGAGCGAGACCTCCTGCCCTAGAAGGGCGTTCAGGAGGGAGGACTTGCCGGCGTTGCGGCGGCCCAGCAGGACGACGCGGGCACGCTCGCCTTCGGGCGCCTGCATCTGGCTAGAACCAGCGGGCGAGGAGCCCGGCGAAGCCGTTGCCGTGGCGGGCTTCGTCCTTCGCCATCTCGTGCACGGTGTCGTGCACGGCGTCGTAGCCGAGTTTCTTGGCGTACATGGCGAGCTCGAGCTTGCCGGCGCAGGCTCCTGCCTCGGCGTCGGCGCGGAGGCGGAGGTTCTTCTCGGTGCTGTCGGTCACCACTTCGCCGAGGAGTTCGGCGAAACGGGAAGCGTGGTCCGCCTCCTCGAACGCGTAGCGGCGGAACGCTTCGGCGACTTCGGGATAGCCCTCGCGCTCGGCCTGGCGGCTCATCGCGAGGTACATGCCCACTTCGCAGCACTCGCCGGTGAAGTTGGCGCGGAGACCTTCGACGACCTTTTCGTCGAGACCCTTGGCGGAGCCGACGACGTGTTCGCAAGCCATTGCGGGCAGCCGGAGCTTGCCCTTGCCGGCGGCGGCGGGCGCGGGAGCGGCGGCCGCGGGCTCTTCCTGCTTCGTGAACTTTTCCGCGGGAGCCTTGCAGATCGGGCAGGATTCGGGGGGCGTGTCGCCTTCGTGGACGTAGCCGCAGACGGAGCAGACGAATTTCATCTCGTTTTTCCTTTCGTGTTTTTGCCGTGAACCCGCGGCAGCGCCCGGTACCGGAAAGGACAGGCGCCCGGCGCGGATTGCCGGGCCACGAACACTACCCGAGCGCGGCCATGTTTCGCAAGCCTAATTTGCCGCGGGTCTTGCCCCGTGCGGGCCGCTGCGGTAGACTTCGACCCGCCATGAACCTGACGTACAAACTGCTTGCCTCGCACCTCGTTTCGGGCGAACTGTCGCCCGGCGCGGAAATCGCCCTCAAAATCGACCAGACCCTGACGCAGGACGCCACCGGCACGATGGCCTGCCTCCAGTTCGAGCGCATGGGCGCGGACCGCGTGCGGACGGAACTTTCGGTTTCGTACGTGGACCACAACACCGTCCAGGTCGGGTTCGAAAACGCGGACGACCACGCGTACCTGCAATCTGTCGCGAAGAAGTACGGCATCGTGTTCTCGCGCCCCGGCAACGGCATCTGCCACCAGCTGCACCTGGAGCGCTTCGGCAAGCCCGGCAAGACGCTGATCGGCTCGGATTCGCACACCCCGACGGGCGGCGGCATCGGAATGCTGGCGATGGGAGCAGGCGGGCTCGACGTGGCCGTGGCGATGGCCGGCGGCCCGTACTGGATCAAGGCCCCGCGCGTCGTCCGCGTCTGGCTCGAAGGCGCGCTGCGCCCCGGCGCCTCCGCCAAGGACGTGATCCTCGCCGTCCTCGCCAAGTACGGCTCTTCCGGCAACGTCGGCCGCGTGATGGAGTACGCCGGTCCCGGCGTCGCGACGCTCGACGTGCCGTCGCGCGCGACGATCACGAACATGGGCACGGAGCTCGGCGTCACCACGTCGGTATTCCCCTCCGACGAAGAGACGCGCCGCTTCCTCGCCGCGCAGGGACGCGAGGGCGACTGGGTTCCGCTCGAAGCGGACGCCGACGCGGAGTACGAAGAAACGTTCCGCCTCGACCTTTCGGCCGTCGTGCCGATGGCGGCCTGCCCCCACAACCCCGGCAACGTCGCGACGATCGCTTCGCTCGCCGGCAAGAAGGTGAACCAGGTCCTCGTCGGCTCCTGCACCAACTCTTCCTACCGCGACCTCAAGACCGTCGCCCTCCTGCTCAAGGGCAAGAAGATCCACCCCGACGTCTCGTTCGGCGTCGCTCCCGGCTCGCGCCAGGTCGTGCTGGAACTCATGCGCGAAGGGCTTTTCCGGAATCTCGTCGAAGCCGGCGCCCGCATTCTCGAAAACGCGTGCGGCTTCTGCATCGGCAACCACCAGAGCCCGGGAACCGGCGCGGTTTCGCTCCGCACCTCCAACCGCAACTTCGAAGGCCGCTCCGGCACCAAAAGCGCGCAGGTATACCTCGTGTCGCCCGAAAGCGCCGTCGCCGCGGCGCTGACCGGCGTGGTGACCGACCCGACGACCGTCGAAACCGTGCCGCCGGTCCGCTTCCCCGACCGCTTCGGCGTGGACGACTCGATGTTCCTTTTCCGCGACACCGCGGGCGTCGGCGTTCCCGGCACGGAAATCGCGCGCGGCCCGAACATCGGCGAAGTGCCGGACGGCGTCCCGCTCCCGCAGTCCATGCGCGCGCAGGTCGCGATCAAGGTCGGCGACAAGATCACGACGGACCACATCATGCCCGCGGGCGCGCGCCTCAAGTACCGCTCCAACGTCCCCGTCTACGCCAAGTACGTGTTCGAGCCGGTGGACCCGACGTTCCACGACCGCTGCCTCGCCAACAAGGCGGAGGGCGTCGGCAACGTGGTCGTCGCCGGCGAGAGCTACGGCCAGGGCTCATCGCGCGAACACGCCGCGCTCTGCCCGATGTACCTCGGCGTCCGCGCCGTGGTCGCCAAGTCCGTCGAGCGCATCCACGCCGCCAACCTCGTGAACTTCGGCATCGTCCCCTTCATCTTCGAGGACCCGGCCGACTTCGACTCGCTCGAAGCGGGCGACGCCCTGGAGATGCCGGACATCGCCGCGGCAGTGGCCGGCGACGGCCGCGCGACCGTCGTGGACGCCCGCACCGGCAAGTCGTTCAAGGTCCGCGCGGACCTCACGGAGCGCCAGAAGGGCATCCTGCTCGCGGGCGGGCTCATGGCGAAAATCAAGGCGGACAAGTCCGGCAACTGACCATACGCAATGCAAAACAAACGCGAAACTCTCGGCAGCCGCCTGGGCTTCATTCTCATCTCGGCGGGTTGCGCGATCGGCATCGGCAACGTGTGGCGCTTCCCGTGGCTCGCCGGACGCTACGGCGGCGGCTGGTTCGTCGTGGCCTACCTCGCGTTCCTCGTCCTGCTCGGCCTGCCCGTGATGACGATGGAATTCGCGATGGGCCGCGCCGCCGGACGCAGTCCCGCGCTGATCTACCAGTCTCTCGGCCGCCCCGGCTGGGGCTGGGAGGGCTTCGCGTCCGAAGCGAACGCCGGCCGCGGCGCGAAGGTCAAACGCTGGATGCGGTTCTACTGCACGTGGATTCTGCCGGTCGTCGTGCTGGCGATTCTCGGAATCGGCCTGCGCAACGCCGCCCTCGGCTGAGCATCGCGGCGAACTCCCGCAGCATTCCGTCCGGCGGCGAAACGGCCTCCACCTCCGCCGCCGCGCGGTCTTGCTCCGGGCGCGGCTCCCTGAACGCGATTTTCCAGGCGTGCAGCGCCTGGCGCGTCATGCCGAGGCGTTCGCGGTCCTCCGGGAGCATCGCATCCTCGCACATCCGCGCGTAGATCGACCTGTCCGGGCCGTACAGCTTGTCGCCCACGACCTCCAGGCCGAGCGCGCGGACCGTCGCCCGTATCTGGTGCGTGCGCCCGGTCTCCGGGACGCATTCGAGGGCGAGAACCCCCGCGGCCTCCGCAAGCGCGGCCTCGGCGTCCGGCAAGCCGAGCGAACGCCACGGCAGGACGCGGAATCTGGTCGCCGCCTCCTGCGCTCCCGGCGGCAGCGGCGGCGGCGAATCGGAATCGCCGCGGACGAACTTGCGGTACTTGCGCACCGTTTCGTCGCCCGCGGGGCAAATCCACCCGCGTACGGCGCAAAAGCCGTCCGGCCCGGGCGCTTCGCGCCACTGTCCGCGCGCGAAGCACAGGTAGGTCTTGCGCACGCGCCGCGACTGGAGCGCGCGCCCGAGAGCGCCGGCCGCGGCG
>JAFUXX010000073.1 GCA_017476965.1 Kiritimatiellia bacterium
CGCCGCGGCCGGAACCGCGACGGAAAGGAATCTTGGAAATGACGGAATCTTGGGCATCGTTGCTACCTGTTCTCCGTGAAGGGGGCCCGCCGGCGGGGCGGGTCGTTCCGCCTGAGGCGCGGAAGACGCACACAGTGTACTTGAAAGGGCCGAAACGCGCAAGGAAAAACAGCCGCCGCGCGGACGCGGGAAACCCCGCGCCGCGCGGCGGGAGGGGGCGCGGGGGGGCTAGTAGAGGCCCTTGACCTTGCCGGTCGCGGTGTCCACGTCGATGCGGCGGAAGGCGGGGTCGGAACCGGTGCCGGGCATGAGCTTGATGCCGCCGGCGACCGGGACCACGAATCCGGCGCCGCAGTACGTGAGCACGTCGCGCACCGGGAGGCGCCAGCCGCGCGGGCGGCCGACTTTCGCCGGATCGTGCGAGAGCGAATACTGCGTCTTGGCCATGCAGACGGGCAGGTTCGCCATCGCGGGATCGGCCTCGATCACGCGCAGCTTTTCGCGCGCCTCGGGCTCGTAGTCCACGCCGTCGGCGCCGTAGACTTCCCTGGCGACCTTTTCGATCCGCGATTCGAGCGGCTCGTCGAGCGAATAGAGGAACTTGAAGTCCGAGGGCTTCTCCGTGGCGGCGACGACCGCTTCGGCGAGCTCGCGGGCCCCTTCCCCGCCCTTCTCCCAGTGCTTCGAGACGGCGAAGAGCGCGCCTTCCTCCTCCGCGACGCGCTTCACGAGGGCCCATTCGGCCTTGGTGTCGGTGTAGAACGCGTTGAGGCAGACGACCGGGGTGGTGCCGGACTTCTTCACGATCCCGATGTGGGCGCGCAGGTTCTCGCACCCCTTTTCGACGAGGGCGAGGTTTTCGCGCGTGTACGCTTCGTCGAGCTTCGCGCCGGGCTTCACCTCGGGGCCGCCGCCGTGGAGCTTGAGCGAGCGCACGGTCGCGACGACGACCGCGGCGTCCGGCTTCATCCCGGTGGCGCGGCACTTGATGTTCCAGAATTTCTCGAAGCCGATGTCGGACGCGAATCCGCTCTCCGTGACGAGGAACTCGCCGAGGCGGCTCGCGAGGCGGTCCGCGATCACGGAGCTCTGCCCGATCGCGATGTTGGCGAACGGCCCCGCGTGCACGAACACGGGCTGGCCTTCGAGCGTCTGCATGAGCGTCGGGTTCACGGCGCGGACCATCCACGCGGTCATGGCGCCGTCCACTTCCAGGTCGCGGGCCGTCACGGGCGCGCCGGAGCGCGACCACGCCACGACGATGCGGCCCATGCGCTCGCGCAGGTCGGCGAGGTCGCGCGCCACGGCGAGGATCGCCATCACCTCGGACGCGACGGTGATGTAGAAGCCGCTGTCCATCTGGTAGCCGTCCATCTTGCCGCCGCGGCCGATTTCGACGTTGCGCAGGGCCTGCGCGCAGAAGTCGATCGCCCAGCGCATGTTGACGCGCGCGGGGTCGACGTCGAGGCGGCGGAGGTTGCGCTTCGCGAGCTTGTCGTCGTCGTAGTTGCGCTCGTGCTGCATGCGCGCGGTGAGGGCGGTCATGCAGAGGTTGTTCGCGTTGGTGATGGCGTCGATGTCGCCCGTGAGGCCCAGCGAGAGCGGCGCGAGGGGCAGGCACTGCGCCAGGCCGCCGCCTGCTGCCGATCCCTTGATGTTGAACGTCGGGCCGCCGGAAGGCTGGCGGATTGCGGCGACGGGGTTGCGGCCGAGCGCGCCGAGGCCTTCGACGAGGCCCATCGTCGTAGTCGTCTTGCCCTCGCCGAGCGGCGTGGGAGTCATGGCCGTGACATCGACGTACTTCGCGCGCGGGGCGGAGGCGCCAAGGCGGGAAATGACGCTCTGGGCGTCCACTTTGCCGTAGCAGCGGCCGTACGGGGAAAGTTCGTCCGGGCGGATGCCGAGCGCGGCGGCGATGTCGCCTACGGGCTTGAGTTCGGATTCGGCGGCTTCGGCGATTTGCCAGTCGGAAAGCTTTGTGGGATCGAGTTTCATGTGGCGTGGAAGCGGCGCCATGACGGCGGCGGGAGGAAAACCCGGCCAGTGCGGCGCGTCGCTCGGGCGGATTCTGCCAGACACGCCCCCGCAAGTCAACCCGGCCGCGCGGTTCAGCGGTCC
>JAFUXX010000074.1 GCA_017476965.1 Kiritimatiellia bacterium
CGCCTGCGTCGCAGGAAGAACGCCGCCGCGGCCCAGGCGGGCGGCAGCCAGAGCAGGGCGAGAAAAGCGGGATGCAGGAACATGGCCGGACCGCGTCGCTAGCGAGCGAACTCCACGCACCGCTTTTCGCGGATCACGGTCACGCGTATCTGGCCGGGGAATTTCACTTCCTGCTCGATCCGCTCCGCGATGCGGGAAGCGAGCGAAAGGGCGTCCTGGTCCGTGGTCTTCTCGGGATCGACGAGCACGCGCAGGTCGCGCCCGGCCTGCACCGCGAACGCGCGCGAAACGCCCGGGAACGAGCGGGCGATGCCTTCCAGCGACTCGATGCGCTTGAGGTACAGGTCGCCGGACTCCGACCGCGCTCCTGGCCGCGCGCTCGAAATGGCGTCCGCCACCGAGGCGAGGACCGCCCATTCCGTCTCGTTCTCCGTGCCGCCGTGGTGCCCGGCGACGGCGTCCACCACTTCCTGCGGCTCGCCGCGGGCGCGCAGAAACTCCGCGCCGATCGTGGCGTGGGGGCCTTCGTGCGTCTCGTCGAGCGCCTTGCCGATGTCGTGCAGGAGGCCGACGCGGCGCGCGGTGGCGTCGTCCATCCCCAGCTCGGAAGCGAGCATTCCGGCGTAGCGGGCCGTTTCGACGCTGTGGCGCAGCACGTTCTGCGAGTAGCTCGTGCGCACCGAGAGGCGGCCGAGCGCGCGCAGTATCTCGGGATCCGCTACCGCGGCGCCGGCTTCGTCCGCCGCCGCGCCGCCGAGCTGCGCCAGGTGCGCGTCCCAGTCGCGGCGGACTTCCTCCACCACCTCTTCGACGCGCTGCGGCTGGATGCGGCCGGAGGCGATGAGGCGCTTGAGCGCGACGACGGCGATTTCGCGGCGGGCCGGGTCGGGCGCCGAGACGACCACCGTGCCGGGGGTGTCGTCCATCAGGAACGAGCAGCCCGTCGCCGCTTCGAGCGCGCGGATGTTGCGCCCCTCGCGTCCGATGATGCGGCCCTTGGCGTCCTCCTCCGGCAGCTGCACCGTGCTGACCGTGTTCTCCGAAGCCATGCTGCCCGCGTAGCGCTGCATCGCGCCGAGGATCAAGTTGCGGGCGGCGCCGTCCGCCTCCTTCTTCGCGAGCTCGTTGCGGCGGCGCAGGATCGTCGCGAACTGCCCCTGCACGTCGCGCGTGGCGCGCTCGACGAGGTCCTTGCGCGCCTCGTCGCGCGTCATGCCCGCGAGCTTTTCGAGCCGCGCTTCCGCTTCGCTCCGCACGGCCGCGGCTTCCGCGGCCTTTTCGCGCGCCTCGGTCGCGGCGGCTTCGGCGGCGGCGGCCTTCTTCTCGATCGCGTCGGCCTTGCGGTCCAGCACGTCGGCCTTGCGGTCCATGTTGTCCTCGCGCTGCGAGAGCACCTGCTCGCGGCGGTTCAGGCTGGAGAGCGTTTCGTTGAGCTCGCGGCGCTGCTCCTTGACCGACGCCTCGAACGCCTCTCGCGCCGTCAGGACCTCGGACCTGGCCTGTATCTCGGCATCGCGGACCATCGCCTTGGCGGTGCGGTCGGCGTCGCCGAGCTTGGCCTGCGCGGTGCGGAGCGCGGCGGGGGCGCGGCGCGAC
>JAFUXX010000001.1 GCA_017476965.1 Kiritimatiellia bacterium
CGCCGCCCCACGCCGAACCGCCCGCCGCGGCGTTGTCGACCGCCGCGAGGAGCCCCCGGAGCAGCAGCGCGCCGGCCGCGGCCTGGAGGAAGTTGGCCGCGGGTCCGGCCACCGCGATCATCCAGTACGCGCGGCGCGGGTTGCGGCAGCGCCACAGGCTTATCGGCACGGGCTTCGCGCCGCCGAAGAGGACGCGCGAGCCGGAGAGCGCGAGGAACGCCGGCAGGACGACCGACATGAACGGATCGACGTGCCTGAGCGGGTTCAGGGAGAGGCGGCCCGATTCCTTGGCCGTGGGATCGCCGCACTTCCACGCGACCCATCCGTGTGCCACTTCGTGCAGGAGCAGCGCCGGAACGAGCGCGGAAAAGCCGAAAACGGCGCGGAGCACGGTTTGTGTCGTCATGGTCTGCGGTGTCGCCCTGTCTTCGCCGCGCGCGCGGCCGTCAAACCCCGGTCGAGCCGAAACCGCCGCTCCCGCGCGAAGTGCCGGAAAGGGAGTCCGTCTCCACGACTTCCGGGCGCAGCACGGGGCACAGCACGATCTGCGCGATGCGGTCGCCGCGGGCGATCCTGAACGGTTCGTTGCCGAGGTTGACGAGGATCACGGCGACTTCGCCGCGGTAGCCTTCGTCGATCGTCGCGGGCGCGTTGACCATCGAAATGCCGTGGCGGGCCGCGAGACCGCTGCGCGGACGAACCTGCAGCTCGGTCCCCGGGGGCGGCTCGAAAGCGAGGCCCGTGGGGAGTTTGGCCCAGGCGCCGGGGGGCAGGACGGCGTCCTCCACCGCGTGGATGTCCATCCCGGAATCGTCGGGGTGGGCGAAAGACGGGACGACCGCCTCGGGCCGGAGCCTCTTGACTTTGAGAACCATCGCGATTTCCTCCAGCCGCCCGGTTCCGCTTCCGGCGGCCGGGTCGGAAAAAAAACCGCCCCCGGCGTATCGCGTGTGTCCTTCGAACCCGTACGGATTCGAAGTGGGCGCCTCCGTGACGGCGTCTGCGGAGTTCGCGTGGGAACGGCACATCGGCCGCCGCTTCGGCTCCCGATGGATGGTGTCGGTCGAGGGACACTGCAGTCCGCGCCGGGGGCAGCGCAAGCGAGCGGGGCGAAGCATAGCGCAAGCCGCGGCGCCGCGCAAGCCGCTTGCCCTGCGCGGCGAAGTGCGGTATGCTTGCCGGACCGCGCATTTCCGCGCCTTTGCAAGGTTTTTCCATGCTCTCGTACGGCATCGACAGGATTCTGCAGCTCCTCCCGCACCGCTACCCGTTTCTCCTCGTGGACCGGGTGCTCGAAGCGTCGGAGGACGGTTCGCGCCTCGTGGCGGTCAAGAACGTGACGGCAAGCGAGCCGTACTTCCAGGGGCACTTCCCCGGCAACCCGATCATGCCGGGCGTGCTGCAAATCGAAGCCATGGCCCAGGCCGCCGGCCTGATGTACATGGGTTCGGCGGCGGCGCTCGGGCCGGACGCCGCCGCCGCGGATTCGTTCGACACGATCCTCATGAGCGTGGACGGCGCGAAGTTCCGCCGGATCGTCCGGCCGGGCGACCAGCTCCGGATCGAGACGACGCTCGTTTCGCGCAAGGGACGCATCGGCAAGGCCGTGGGCCGCATCACCGTGGACGGCAACCCGGCCGCGGAATGCACGATGATGTTCATGCTCGCCCCAAGGAAAAGACAGTGAAGCGCGCGGCCGCGAGACCGGCGCATCCCCGCCAGCCATGACAACAATCCATCCAACCGCCGTCGTCGCCCCCGGGGCGCGGCTCGGCGAAGACGTTTCCGTGGGCCCCTACGCCGTGATCGGACCGGAAGCGGTTCTCGGCGACCGCTGCAAGATCGACGCCCACGCCGTTGTGGACGGCGCCTCCGAGCTCGGCCCGGACTGCCAGGTGTTCCCGTTCGCGCACGTCGGCGGCAAGACGCAGGACCTGAAGTTCCGCGAAGGCAACAGGACGTTCGTCAAGATCGGCGCGCGCACCGTGCTGCGCGAGTGCGTGACGGTGAACTGCGGGACGAAGGACGGGGAGTCCACGACGATCGGCGACGACTGCCTGATCATGGCGTACTGCCACGTCGCGCACGGCTGCGTTTTCGGCAACCACGTGATCGTCTCCAACGCGTCGCAGTTCGCCGGCGAGGTGCAGGTCGGGGACTGGGCCGTGATCAGCGGCCTCGTGGGCGTGCACCAGTTCGTGCGCATCGGCTGCCACGCGATGATCGGCGGCGGAACGCTCCTCAAGCAGGACGCCGCGCCGTACTTCATCACGGACGGCAATCCGCCCGCCGCGCACTCCGTGAACCTCGTGGGCCTGCAGAGGCGCGGCTTCTCCGCCGAGGCGATCGGCGCGCTGCGCTCGGCCTACAAGCTGCTCTGCCGCGGCGGCATGAACGTTTCGGCCGCCGCCGCCGCCATCCGCGAGCAGCTTCCGGCGACGCCGGAAATCGCGACCCTCCTCGGATTTTTCGAATCATCGGCGCGCGGCGTGATCCGCTAGCGCCAGTCCTGCAACGATTTCACGCCATCCAATGACGATACGCACCCTCCTTCTCGACGCCGCGGCGCAGAGCCCGGATTCTACGGCAGTCCGCTGGAAGGCGGCGGACAGGCAGTGGCACGTGTGGACGTTCGCGGACCTGCTGGCCCGCGCCCGCGCCGTGTCCGAGGCGCTCGGGGCGCTGGGCGTGAAGCCCGGCGACCGCGTGGCGCTCATGATGGAGAACCGCCCGGAGTGGATGGCCGCGTACCTCGGCATCTCGTCGTGCGGCATCACCGCCGTGCCGGTTGATTCGCACCTGCACGCGCACGAAGTGTCGCACATCCTGCGCGACTCCGAGGCGGTCGCGTTCGTCGGCTCCGGCCGCACGGGTCCGCTCGTGCGCGAAATCATGGGGACGCTCAAGTACATGCGCCACGTGGTGCTGGCGGACGGCGCCGTGGCGGAGGAAAGGCGCGAGAGCGGGGTGCGCCTCCACGACTTCGACCGCCTGCTCGCCGCGACGGAGGCGGACTCCGCGAAGGCGGATTCGTTCTTCGACCGCAACGTCGCCGCGGAGGGCGACGTGGCCTCCATCATCTACACGTCCGGCACGACGGGGCGCTCCAAGGGCGCGATGCTCACGCACGGCAACTTCTGCGCGCAGCTCCAGGCGCTCAAGTACTTCACCGTGCGCAAGGACGACAACTTCCTGCTCGTGCTGCCGCTCCACCACGCGTTCGCGTTCACCGCCAACTTCGTGGTGCCGCTCGCCGCGCAGTGCGAAATCTCGATCGTCGAGAACCTGCGCACGATTCCGGACAACATGCGGGAAACGCGCCCGACGGTGCTCCTCGCCGTGCCGCTCCTCGCCGAGAAGATGCTCGGGGCGATACGCAAGAAGCTCCAGAAGAGCGCCGCCGCGCGCACGCTGCTCTCCATCGGCCTGCACCGCGTGGTCGGCCGCAAGGTGATCGCCGGGCTCGGCGGGCGCCTGCGCATCATCATCTGCGGCGGCGCGGCGAGCGACCCGGACGTGCTGCGCGCGTGGTCGCGCTTCGGCGTCAACACGCTGCAGGGCTACGGCCTCACGGAGACGGCGCCGATCTGCGCGCTCGCGCCGGAGGACGAAATCAAGTTCGAGTCCGTCGGCAAGGCCCTGCCGGAGCACGAGCTGCGCATCGCGGAGCCCAACGAGGAGGGCGTGGGCGAAATCGAGGTGCGCGGCCCGTCCGTGATGAAGGGGTACTTCCGCAACGAGGCCGCGACGGCCGAGTGTTTCGACGGGGAAGGCTGGTTCCGCACCGGCGACCTCGGCAAGATGGATTCCGACGGCTACGTGACGATCACCGGCCGCAAGAAGAGCCTCATCGTGAACCGCGAGGGCAAGAACATCTACCCGGAAGAGGTCGAGATCGCGATCAACGCGTGCCCGCACATCCTCGAATCGATCGTGCTCGGCTACCGCGTCCCCGGCGAAGCCAAGGGCGAACACGTCGGCGCGATCGTCGTGGCGGACCTCGACAAGATCGCCGAGGAGCGCAACCGCAACGCGGCGTCGAGCTCCTCGCCGATGTCGGACGACGAGGTGCGCGCTCTCTGCATCTCCGAGGTGCACGAGGCGATGAAGCAGCTCTCTTCCTACAAGCACCCGCGCCGCATCCGCGTGCGCTTCGAGCCGCTCCAGAAGACGAACACGCTCAAGGTCAAGCGCTACCTCTACAGCCTCGATTCGGACGAGGAGGCGTGAAGCGGCCATGCCCGGGCACCTGATTTCGTTCGAAGGGCCGGAGGGCGGCGGCAAGTCCACCCAGGCGCGCCTCCTCGCCGAGGCCCTGCGCGCCGGCGGCGCCGAGGTCCTCGAAACCCGCGAACCCGGCGGCACGCCGACCGGGGAGATAATCCGCAACCTGCTGCAGAACGACCTTTCCGGCGAGCCGCTGTGCGACGAAACGGAGGCGCTGCTCTTCTGCGCTTCGCGCGCGCAGCTCTGCCGCAACGTCCTCGCGCCGGCGCTGGCGCGCGGGCAGTGGGTCGTGCTGGACCGGTTCACCGATTCGACGATCGCGTACCAGGGGTACGGCCGCGGCTTCCCGCCGGACACGCTCCGGGCGCTCAACGCGTTCGCGACGGGGCCGGTGCGGCCGTCGCTCACGTTCCTGCTCGACCTGCCGGTCGAAGAGGGCCTGCGCCGCGCGCTCGTGAGGTCCGGTTCCAGGGACAGGATCGAGAGCGCGCCTCTCGACTTCCACCGCCGCCTCCGCGACGGGTATCTCGAAATGGCGGCGCGCGAGCCCGAGCGGTTCGCCGTGCTCGACGCCTCCGCGGACGCTTCCGCGGTCGCCGCGCTCGTCCGCGAAACCGTGGCGGCGCGTCTCGGTTTCCGGTTCTCCTGATTGCATCCAGCACCCGCAACGCCCAAGCGACGATGCCAATCCGCGAACGCCTCGGTTTCACAGCCCTGCTGCAGCGCGCGGCCGCCGTCGCGGCCGTGGCGTGGGCGGTCGCGGCGTTCGCGTTCCTCGAAGGCTGCCGAACCGTGTTCCCGTCCGAGCGCGACCTGCGCGGCTGGAAGCGCTCCGTGGTGCGCATGGAGGTGACGGGGTACGACTCCGGGCCGCGCTCCTGCAACTGGAAGCGCAACTGGTACGGCCGCCCCGTCGTGGCGAGCGGCCCGGACAAGGGCAAGCCCAAGGCCGTCGGGATAACGGCGAGCGGCACGCGGGCGAAGCGCGGAACCGCCGCCGCGGACCCGAAGTACTACCCGTTCGGCACGGTGCTGTACGTGCCGGGCTACGGCTACGCGACGGTGGAGGACACCGGCGGCGCGATCAAGGGGCCCGGGCGGCTCGACCTCTGGTTCTCCACCGAGCGCGAGGCGTTCAAGTGGGGCCGCCGGAAGAACCTCGCCGTGACGGTGTGGAAAAAGCCGTGAACGCGCCGCGCGGTCCGGCGTGCGTCTCCGTCCGCGGCGCGCGCACACACAACCTGCGCGACGTCTCGCTCGACATCCCGCACGGCCTCGTCACGGCGTTCGTCGGCGTGTCCGGTTCGGGCAAGAGCTCGTTCGCGTTCGACACGCTTTTCGCCGAAGGCCGCCGCCGCTACCTCGAAAGCCTGCCTTCGCGTCCCGCGGCGTGGACGGACGGCATCCGCCGCCCGGACGTGGATTTCGTGGACGGCCTCCTGCCCGCCGCCGCTGTCGCGCAGGGCGAAACTCCTCCCGGCCCGCGCCAGACCCTCGCAACGGAGGCCGAGCTGCTCGACCCGCTGCGGATAGCCTGGGCGCACCTCTCCACGCCGCATTGCCCGTCCTGCGGGCGCGTCGTGCGGTCCGTTTCTCCGGGCGCTCTCGCGGAATCGCTCCTCTCCGAGCCCGAAGGCACGCGCATGGTCGTGCTTTCGCCGTCCGCCGACATAGCGGAGAGCGCAGGCGCGGGCTTCGTCCGCGTCCGCGTGGACGGCGCCATCCGCGAAATCGACAGCCTGTCGCCCGAAGAAATCGCCGCCGCGCGGGAAGTGGACGCCGTGGTGGACCGCCTCGTCGTGCGCGAAGGGGTGCGCACGCGCCTCGTCGATTCCGTCGAACTCGCCATGGCCCGCAGCGGCGGCGAAATCCGCGTGATGCTGCGCCGCCCCGGCGAGGAGGACTGGACGGTCCGCAACGAATCGTCGCGCTTCGCGTGCCCGGATTGCAAACTGGCGTTTCCGCCGCTCGCGCCGTCCCGCTTCTCGTTCAACTCCCGCGCCGGCGCTTGCCCCGAATGCGAGGGCCTCGGCACCGACTCTTCGGGCCGCGTCTGCCGCGCGTGCGGCGGCGGGCGCTTCCGCCCGGAAATCGCGGCCTGCCGCCTCGAAATCCCGGGCGCGCCGGGGCCCGGAATCTCGCTGCCGGAGCTGCTAGCGCTTCCCGTTTCCGCGATCGCGGAAAAGGCGCGCGGGGCGGCGCGCGCGTTCACCGCGGAGAACGGC
>JAFUXX010000075.1 GCA_017476965.1 Kiritimatiellia bacterium
GACCGGCTGGATCGCGGAGTTCGACTTCTCCGCCGCCGCGCCCGCGGTCCGCTACACCGTGGGCGGCGAGGTGTTCCGCCTCGCGTCGGACGGCGCCACGGAGTGGATCCCGCTCGCGGGCGCCGCGGCGGAGCGGTCGCTCGGCGGGGTGTCGTTCTCCGGCGTCGGCGAAGCCGGCGACTTCAAGGCCGTCTACTACGTGTACGAAAGCGACGACGCGGAGACGCTCTTCTCCGCGAGCGTGAAGGACGTCACCATGGAATCCGCGACCGTGTCGGCGTCCGTCTACGCGCTCGTCCCGGCCGGGGCGGATTTCACGGTGCGCGTCGCGACGGACGCGGATTTCACGGACGCCGCCGCGGTCGCTCCCTCGCCGCTCGCCGTTTCCTCCACGGGCGTTTACACGTGGTCGCTCGACGGGCTCGAAAACGACAGGCAGTACTGGGTCGAAACTTCTTCGCGCGACTCCGGCACCGGCGCTTTCCGCGCCGTGACCAACTCGTTCGTCACGACGGCGCTCGTGCTGCCGCCGGAGGGATCGGTCTCCGTGACCGGGGTCTCCTACGAAAGCGCGGTCGCGGTCGTGGACGTCTCTTCGACCGGATCCGGCGCGTCCGGGGTGGGGTACGCCGTCGAACTCGCGACCGACGCCGACTTTTCCTCGAAGCGCGTCGTCGCGAGCGGGACGGTCGCCGCCGCGGGAGCGGTGAACGTCCCGCTCACCGGCCTTTCCGACGGCACCGCGTACTGGGTGCGCGCCGTCCTCGCCGGATCGTCCGAAGTGGTCACCGCCGCGGCGCGGTTCACCACGCTCGCCATCGAGCCGCCCGCCGCGGAGCTGCAAATCGGGCTCACGGACTGCGAGACGGCGTCCTTCGCCGTGCAGGTCTCCTCGATCGGTTCGACGGCGACGGCGGCGTCCGTCCGGTTGCAGGTGGCGGACGCCGCCGTCGGCACTTTCGACAACCCCGTCGCGTCCGACACGGAAACGGTCGCCGCCGCGGGCGTCGTGAACATGCACGCCGAAGGGCTGGAGCCGGGGTCGCAGTACATCGCCCGCGTCGTGGTAGTTTCTTCCAACGGGCGGATGTACGCCGGCCCCGCGGTCCCCTTTTCCACTCTCGCGTACACGGCCCCGGTCCTCGCCGCGACGGTCGATCCGCGCTGGACGGACGCCGACGCCGTCGTTTCCGTTTCCGACCTCGGCAACGGCAGCCCGTCCGTGACCGTGGCGTGGACGGCGACGGCGGGCGACGAAGAGGTGGCGTCCGGCTCGCTGCTTTTCGTCGACTCCGGCGTGGAGTCCGCGTTCTCCGTCTCCGGCCTGCCGCAGGATTCCGATTGCGAGCTTCTTCTCGTCGCCGAGGGCTCGCACGGGCAGCGCAGCGAAACTTCCGTCGCGTTCCGCACCGCTGCGTTCGGCGCGCCCGCGTTCGGCGGCAATTTCGCGTCGGTTTCGTTCACCAACGCGACGCTCTCCGTGAACCTCGCAGACGTCGGCTCCGGTTCCGGCTGGGCCGACGTTTCGTGGACGCTCCGCACCGCGGCCGGCGCGGAGGCGGACTCCGGCACGATCCGCTTCGACGCGCCGGGCGAGGAGACCGTGGCGATGCGCGGCGTAGCCGTTTCGACGGATTACGAAGTCGAGCTCCGCGCGGTCGGCGAAAACGGACTCGACTCCGCCGTTTCCACGGTGGAGTTCTCCGCCGGGCCGTGGCCCGTGGCGATCGCGGACGCTTCGGCCGCGCTCGCGGCCAGCGGCAAGGAAGCGACGTACTCCTG
This sequence comes from Kiritimatiellia bacterium, assembly GCA_017476965.1. Classification (GTDB taxonomy): domain Bacteria; phylum Verrucomicrobiota; class Kiritimatiellia; order RFP12; family UBA3636; genus UBA3636. The sequence continues at coordinate 1,783 of JAFUXX010000075.1, forward strand.
CTCCGTCGCCCGCGCGGACTCCGGCTCGACGCTCGCGCTCTACGTCCGCCCCGAGGATTCCGCAAGCTGGGGCGAGCCGGTCAAGACGTGGTCGCCCGCAGGCGGCGCGGAGGATTTCGCGGAAACCGCGGCGATCGAATTCGGCGACTCCGTCCGCTGGCGCTTCGTGCTCGCCGCCGGGGTCGATCCCGGCGCGGCGGACGAACGCTCCGGCGCGGTCGCGGCGGTGTTCGAGAAGGAGTGGTTCGACGTGCGCTGGGCGGCGGACGGCTACGCCCTCGGCGAAGAATGGAACACCCCCGCCGCGGAAGCGGCGTCGGGCGGCGAATGGGAGCGCCCCGAAGGCGACCCCTCGGTCGTCGTCAGCGAAGGCGGCTCGACGTTCCTCCGGCTCCCGGCGGAAAGTTCGGTCTCGTTCGGGCCCGTCGATCCCGTGCACTCGCCGGCCGGCCTGCGGGCCGTGGTTTCCGGCGTCGCGGAGATTTTCTGGGCCGTGCGGGTTCCGGAGATTCCCGCAGGCGGCTCGCCGATCGGCGGACTGTACTTCGCGGCCGGCGGTCCCCGCGCGTGGAACGGCGCGACGTGGGTCGAACTCGACTGCGCCGCCGCGCCGCGGGACGGCGCAACCGCCTCGTGGAAAGCGGAGATCGACTTCCCCGAAGGCGCCGCGCCGCGCGCGCGGTACACGGTCGGAGGCGGCGTCTGCACCGCGAAGGAAAGCGGCTCGGAGTGGCTGCCGATCGCGCTCGCCGCGCCGCCGCGCTTCGTGAGCCGCCTCTTCTTCTGCGGCGGAAACGTCGGCGACTTCCGCGGGTCGTACCTGCTGGACCGCTACGCCGCCGCGGTGGACGGCGAACCGGACTCGCCTTACGTGTTCCTGGAGGACGCCCTGCGCGCCGCGGGGACGGCAGGCGAAAAGACGGTCCGCCTGCTGCGCGAAGACGTCGAAATGCCCGCCGCGGGCCCGGTCGAGCTTGCGGAAGACGGGCGGCTCGCGGTCGACTTCGCGGAAGGCTCGATCCTCGGCGGCGCGGAACCCGCGGTCGCCGCGGAGGGCTTCGTGCTCAAGTCCGAAGAAACGGGAACCGTGACGCTGTGGTACGCCGCCGCGCCGGAACCCGAGCTCGTCGCGCCTGCCGCGCTTTCCGCGGAAGTGGACGTCAGGACCGGCACGCTCTCGGTGGAAGTCGCGGACGCGCGCGAAGGCCTGTGGTACGCGCTCGTCGAAACGGAACCCGAGGACGGCGTGGTGCTGGCCTCGCGCCGCGTCGAAGCGGGCGAAACGCGGCTCGTGCTCGACTGGCCGCTGCCGGAAGGCGCGTGGAGCGCGATCCGCTTCAAGCTCGTCGTGTCCGACGAACCATTCCCCGAAGCCGGCGAATAGGGCGGTCCGGGAAACGAAAAAGAAAGACGGCGCGGTTGAAACCGCGCCGTCCTTTTTTCGCCGCAGTCCGCGCGGGGATCCCCGCGCGGGCCGCGGCGGGCGTCAGTTGACCTTGCGGCCGCCGACGCCGGCGGC
>JAFUXX010000076.1 GCA_017476965.1 Kiritimatiellia bacterium
CCGCGGGCGAGCCGCCCGCGCCCCCAGAGGCCGCGGAAGAGACGCCTGCGCCGGAAGCCTGAGCGGCCGGGAACGGATCCGGTGGCGCGCACCGCCGCAGATTCGGCTTTTGCCGCCGCTGCCGCCGTCGCCGACGCGGCGGCGGCTTTCGCGTCGGTCTACCTCGCCGTTTTCCTGCGTTTCGAAACGGGGTGGTTCGCGACGCCGTTCGGCATGCCGGACGACCTCTACGGCGGCTACTGGAAGCTCGCCGCCGCCGCCGCTGTGGCGGCGTACGCCGCGCTGAGGTCGCTCAAACTCTACAAGCGGCCGCAGCGCGGCACGTTCCACGCCCACGTACCGAGGCTCGTGCGAGGGGCGCTGCTCTCGACAGTGGCGCTGCTCGTCGGGATCGCGCTCGTCCGCAACTGGTACAACGTGTCGTCCGGCGTGGCGCTGCTTTTCGCGCCGGCGTTCTCGGTGCTGCTCCTCGCGGAGCGGTGGACTCTCTTCCGCCTCGAAATCGCCGCCGCGCGGCGCGCGCTCCCGACGAACCGGGTGCTGATGATCGGGGCGGACTCCACCGCCGCGCGCCTCGCCCGCCGCTTTTCCGAAGACCCGAGGCTGCGCGTGAAGGTTTCGGGATTCCTGCGGTCGTCGCCGGACGAAACGCCGGACGCTTCCATCGCGCCCGAAAACGTGCTCGGCGACGCGGCGGACTTCCACCGCGTGCTCGAAGAGCTGCCTGACGTGGTGCAGGTGATAGTGACGCGGCCCGGGACCGACCAGGGGCTGCTCTACGCGATCGCCGCCGAATGCGAGCGCAAGATGCTGCGCTTCAACGTGGTGCCGGACCTGTTCCGGATGCTGACGTCGGCCGTCGAAGTCGAGACGATCGACGACATCCCGCTCATGGGCCTGCGGCGGCACCCGCTCGACAGGCCGGAGAACCGCTTCGCCAAGCGCGCCGAGGACCTCGTGCTCGGGACGCTCCTGCTCGTCGCGTCCGCCCCGGTCGTGGCGCTGCTCGCGTGGCTCGTGAAACGCGGCTCGCCGGGACCGGCCTTCTACCGGCAGACGCGGTGCGGCTACGGCGGGCGGCCTTTCACGATCTACAAGCTGCGCTCGATGCGGCAGGACGCCGAAGCGGACAGCGGCGCGGTGTTCGCCGAGGAGGACGACCCCCGCCGCACGCGCATCGGGGCGTTCATGCGCGCGCACAACCTCGACGAGCTGCCGCAGTTCTGGAACGTGGTCAAGGGCGACATGTCGCTCGTGGGGCCGCGTCCCGAGCGGCCGGAATTCGTCGAACGCTTTTCCGCGGAAATCGCGCACTACATGCGCCGCCACGTGTGCCGCCCCGGGATAACGGGCTGGGCGCAGGTGCACGGACTCCGCGGCAACACTTCGATCCCCGACAGGCTCCACGCGGACCTCTGGTACCTCGAAAACTGGTCCCTGGCGCTCGACTTCAAAATCCTGCTCCGCACGGTCTTCGCCGTCCGGAACGCCTACTGACCCGATGCATCCTTTCGACGAATCGCTCTTCCGCAACGTCCCGCTCTGGGCGGCCTTCTTCTGCTGGTGCACTGCGCAAGGGCTCAAAATCGCGATCGACGTGGTCCGCCGCGGCAAGCTCGACCTCCAGCGCTTTTCCGCGACGGGCGGCATGCCGAGCGCGCACTCCGCGACGGTGTGCGGCCTCGCGACCTCGACCGGGCTCTGCACGGGCTTCGATTCCGCGGCGTTCGCCCTGGCCGCGGTGTTCGCGCTCATCACGATGTTCGACGCCTCCACCGTGCGCTACGCCGCCGGGCAGCAGGCGCGGATCCTCAACGAAATAATCGAAGAGCTGCGCAAGGACCGCAAGATCCGTCCCGTGAAGCTCAAGGAACTTCTCGGACACACGCGCGTGGAGGTGCTGGCGGGCATGACTCTCGGCATCGCGCTCTCCGCGGCGCTCACCGCGTGGTGGACCTCTCCCGCGGCGTGACGGAGCGCGCAGCGCAGGCAAGGAAACGACGCACGATGGAAACTGGCAACGCATTCGCAGGCAGGCCGCTGTGCCTGGGTCTCTCGAAATCGATGGGCAAGCCGATCGCCGACCTTCCCGACGATCTCGCCGAAACCGGCTGGGAGGGGTGCTTCGCGCTCTGGACGCCCGGCTCCGACATGACGCCCCTCGCCCGGAGGTGCAAGGAGCTCGGTCTCGTGCTGCAGTCGCTCCACGCGCCGTGGGGCAAGGCCGCGGACCTCTGGGGCGACGACGAAGCGAAAGGCGCGGCCTCGGCGGACGAAATGATCGGCTGCCTCCGCGCCGCCGCCGAAACCGGCGCGCCGCTCGTCGTGGTGCACGCGTGGATCGGCTTCACGCCCACGCCCGCGACGCAGGCCGGGATCGACCGCTTCGGCCGCGTCGCCGCCGAAGCCGCGGCCCTCGGCGTGAAAGTCGCCGTCGAAAACACCGAAGGCGAAGAGCATCTCGACGCCCTGCTCGACGCGTTCCGCGGCGATCCCGCGGTCGGGTTCTGCTGGGACACCGGGCACGAGCTGTGCTACAACCGCGGGCGCGACCTCATGGCCGATTTCGGCGACAGGCTGATCTGCACCCACATCAACGACAACCTCGGCATATCGGACCCCTCCGGCCCCACGACGTGGCTCGACGACCTGCACCTGCTGCCCTTCGACGGCGTAGCGGACTGGCCCGGAATCGCGCGCCGCCTCGCGGCCTCGCCGTTCCGCGGGCCTCTGACGTTCGAGCTCAACAAGGCGTCGCGTCCCGGGCGCCACGAAAACGACGCCTACGACGCGATGCCGCTGCGCGACTACCTCGCCGAAGCGCTGCGCCGCGCGCGGAGGTTCGCCGCCCTCCCCGCATAGGGCCGGACGGCCCGCAGCGAGATCTTGCGCTCGTCGAAATCGACGCCCGAAACCGCCACGCGGAGCGAGGTGCCGGGCGCGATTTCGAGCCCGGGCGCGACGAGCGCGCCGCTCTCGCGGTCGAAGCGCACGAACGCGTCGGACATCGTCGAAACGTGCACGAGCCCTTCGACCTGGAGGTCCGGAATCTCGACGAACGCGCCGAACGGCGCGCACTTCACCGCGACGGCGTCGTACTCCGGCCGCTCGCCGGCCGCGAGCTTCTCCGCGAGGAAGCGGTACTTCTTGATTTCGACGAGCGACCGCTCGGCCTGGTCGGCGCGGAATTCGGTCTTGGTCGACTCCGCCGCGACTGCGCGCAATTCGTCCGGCCCCGGCTGCGCGGCGGCGTCGCCCGCGAGCGCGGCGGCGAGCTGGCGGTGCAGCACGAGGTCTGGATAGCGGCGGATCGGCGACGTGAAGTGGCTGTAGTACCGCTTCGCGAGGCCGAAGTGCCCTTCCCTGTCCGCGCTGTACTCGGCCCGCTTGAGGCTCTTGAGGACCGCCATCGAGACGTAGGTTTCGAGCGGCGTGCCGGCGACGGACTTGAGCAGCCGCACGATCGCGCCGGAATCCGTGAGGCGCGGGACGCGCAGGCCGAGCGCGCGCAGGCCCGATTCGAGCGCTTCGAGCTTCTCCGGATCGGGCACGTCGTGGAAGCGGCAGAGGTGCGGGATGCGGCGCTTCGCGAGCTCCGCCGCGACGGCCTCGTTGGCCGCGATCATCGCCTCCTCGACGAGCTCGTGCGCGACGTCGTGCCGCGCCGGGGAAACGCCCGTCATGCGGCCTTCGGAATCGAGGTGCACTTCGAGCTCGGGCGACGAAATGTCGAGCGAAAACCGCGCGAACCTGTTGCGGCGCAGCGTCTGCGACAGGGCGTGGAGCGAGCGGACAAGATCGCCCGCCGGGCCGCCGCCCGATCCGCCGGATTGGCCGGACTCGCCCGATTCGATCGCCGCGAGCGCCTCGGCGTACGTCATGCGCCGCGCGGAACGGATCACGGTCTTGGCGAAGCGGCGCGCGACCATGGCGCCCTTGGCGTCGAACGTCAGGAACGCGCTGAACGCGAGCCTGTCCTCGCCGGGGACCAGCGAGCACACGCCGTTGGAAAGCTGCTCCGGCAGCATCGGCAGCACGCGGTCCACGAGGTAGGCGCTCGTGCCGCGGCGGCGGGCCTCGGCGTCGAGCGCGGTGCCGGGGCGCACGAAGTGGGACACGTCGGCGATGTGGACGCCGAGGACCGCCCTGCCCTCCGCGTCGCGCGAGAGCGAAAGCGCGTCGTCGAAATCCTTGGCGGACTCCGGATCGATCGTCACGATTGTTTCGCCGCGCAGGTCCTCGCGCGGGCCGGGAGCGGCGAGCAGCGCCGGGGCGACCGAAGCCTCTTCGAGCACCTCGGGCGGGAACTCCGACGGCAGCTCCCAGGCGCGGATCACGGCGGCGGTGTCGAGCGACGGCGTTTCCTCCGGGCCGATCGTGCCGACGAGCTCCGCCTCGGGGTTGAACGCGGGGTTGCTCCACGACGAAAAGCGGACGATCACGCGGTCGCCCGGGCGGGCGTCCTTGGGATCGGCCACGTGGAAAGTGCGCCCGCCGAACGGCACGAGCGGCACCGCGGTGCAGGAGCGGCCCGTGCGGCGGAGCGTGCAGACGAC
>JAFUXX010000077.1 GCA_017476965.1 Kiritimatiellia bacterium
CCGTTCCGCGCGGGGCGGCGGGGCCGCCGCCCGCGCGGAAGGGACGGCCCTACTGCATGCTCGCGCGGACGAAGTCCGCGAGGCGGTCGTGGGGGGATGACGCCGGCGACGTCGTCGTAGAGGTCGACGTGCGAGGCGCCGGGGATGATGAGAAGCTCCTTGTTGCCGGCCTTGGCGCTCTCGACCTTCACGGCACCACTAGCTTGCGCCTCCAAGCGTGTGGAAACTTGAGCGGCTTGTAGTCGTAGTAGTCCCAGATGCCGTTGAAGGGGCACGGGCGCGCGCCGTAGTACATGTTTCCACACGCTTGGAAGCGCAAGCTAGTGGTGCCAACAGGCTTATCCCCCATTTTTTTGAAGCGCGGCGGCCGCGCTCAAAAAAATGGGGGATAAGCCTGTTTGCGGGCAACGTTTGCGCTCGCGGGCGGGTTGCGCTAGTATTCCGCCCGTGCGCGCCCCCAACGGCGCGCAGATTGCGGCAATGAAAACTTTCGACCGGCTTTTCGAAGAACTCTCCGCGAAAGCGGCGGCAAAAGACCCCGGCTCCGGGACGGTGAAGGAGCTCGAAAAGGGCGTCCACTTCATCGGGAAGAAACTGGTCGAAGAAGCGGCCGAATCGTGGACCGCTGCGGAATGGGAGAGCCTCGACCGCACGGCCGAGGAGCTCTCGCAGCTGCTCTACCACGTGCAGACGATGATGATCGCCAAGGGACTGACCTTGGAGGACGTCTACCGCCACCTTTGAGATTTCCACCGGAGACCTGTTTCCATGGGCGGATTTTTCGGGGCCGTTTCGCGCACGAACTGCGCGGCGGACGTTTTTTACGGTACCGACTACCATTCCCACCTCGGCACTCACCGCGGCGGCATGGCGGTCTGGGCTTGCGGCGCGTTCCACCGCCGCATCCACGACATTTCCAACGCGCCTTTCCGGACCCGGTTCGGGTCCGATTTCGAGGCGTTTTCGAAGATGGACCCGCGGTCCGGCATCGGCGTCATAAGCGACACCGACGACCAGCCGCACGTGTTCCTCTCGCACCTCGGGCGCTATTCGATCGTCTCGGTCGGTCTCGTCGCCAACGCGGACGAACTGGTGCGCGGGCTCATCGAAAAGCACGCCGCGCATTTCTCGTCGCTGCAGTCCGGCGAGATAATGCAGACGGAGATCGTCGCCGCGCTCATCAACACGCAGAACACGATCGAAGAGGGCATCCGCCACGTGCAGAACGTGGTCAAGGGCTCGATTTCGCTGCTGCTGCTCGCGCCGGACAACGTGCTGTACGCCGCGCGCGACAGGTGGGGGCGCACGCCGATCGTGATCGGCCGCAAGCCCGAAGGGTACGCGGCGGCGTTCGAGAGCTCTTCCTTCCCCAACCTCGGCTACGAGACCTACCGCGAACTCGGACCGGGAGAAGTCGCGAAAATCACGGTTTCCGGCGTGGAGACGGTGCTGCCGCCGCTCGGGACGGAGCGCCTCTGCTCGTTCCTCTACGTCTACTACGGCTATCCGGCCTCGACCTACGGCGGTCGCAACGTCGAACACGTGCGCTACCGGTGCGGGGCGGCGCTTTCCGCCACCGCCCCCGTGGAGGCGGACTCCGTAGGCGCCATTCCCGATTCCGGCATCAGCCACGCGCTCGGGTACGCGGACAAGTCCGGGATCAAGTACTCCCGCCCGTACGTGAAGTACACGCCCACGTGGCCGCGCTCGTTCATGCCCACCACGCAGGCCGAGCGCCAGCACGTGGCGCAGATGAAGCTCATCCCGATACCGGAGCTCATCAACGGCAAGCGCCTCGTGCTGTGCGACGACTCGATCGTCCGCGGCACGCAGCTGCGCGACCAGACCAAGCGCGTGTTCGACGCCGGCGCCAAGGAGGTGCACGTCCGCATCGCCTGCCCTCCCCTGCTCTTCGGCTGCCCGTTCATCAACTTCTCGCGCTCCAAGAGCGAGATGGACCTCATCACGCGCCGCATCATCCGCGACCTCGACGGCGAGGGCGCGGACCCGTCCAAGTACCTCGACCCGGACGGCGAACCCTACGGCGCGATGGTTGACCGCATCCGCGAGCGCCTCGGCCTCACGTCTCTCGCGTTCCAGCGCCTGCCAGACCTGCTCGACGCGATCGGCACCGAAAACGTCTGCACCTACTGCTGGAGCGGCAAGGACCCCGCGCTGTGAAAACCGCCTCCCTCTTCGCCATTCCGCTTCTCGCCGCCGCCGCGACCGCGGCTGCGGGATCCCTCGAAGGAATCGAGAAGGACAACTGGGACACGCGCATCCGTCGAATCGGCGAAGAAATGGCGGCCCGCGACGCCGCCGCGCTGCCCAAAAGCGAAGCATGGACGGCCGAGGCGCCCGCCACGCGCATGGCCGCGAAGGGGATCGAAGCCGATTCCGAAACGCGCACGGTGCGCATTTCCGCGTTCACGACGGACATCGCGCCCGGCGCGATCGCGGAGTTCGCGCTCGTCACGCTCAACTCCGGCCACGAGTACGAAGCCGTTTTCCAGACCGCTGCGACCGCGACCGACATCGAGAACGCGCTGCGCTTCGCCGGCATCCCCGCCGGCAAGCCCGCGGACCGCGCCTCGTTCCGGTTCTGGCCGCGCGGCGAGCGCGTTTTCGCCACGGTGTCGCTGGACGGCGCGCCGGCGCGTCCGCTCGAAGACTTCCTCGCGGACGCCGCGACGGGCGTTCCTTTCGCGGCCGAAGGATTCGTCCACGTCGGCGGCGCGCCCGGCGAAGGCGGCACGAACGCGGTGGACATCGCCGGCCCCGGTTCTATCGTGCCGTCGTACAACGAACCCGTTTCGCTTTTCGACGTACCCCGCCTCGCGGCGCAGTCCGACGTGTACGAAAGCGTCGTGGCGTCGTCCGCCGTCGCCGGCCGGGCCTTCGTCCCGGCCCGCATCGAATTCTCCGCCGAAAAGCGCCCCGCGCCGCTGGCTCCGCTCCGCGTGAAGGACGTGTCGCTGGAGGTCCTCGCGGACGGCTCGCTGCTGCTCGACGGCGCGACCAACTCCCCCGCCGCGGCCGTAGCCGCGCTCCGCGAAATGCGCGGGCCGTCGGCGCTCGACCCGTACGTCTCGTTTTCGTGGGAAGGCGCGGCGCCGCTCTCGCTCGTGCGAAAGGCGGCGGCGCTCCTCGAAATGCTCGAAGCGCCCGAAACCGGAGTGCGCGTCGACGCCCCGCCCGCCGGGTTCCCGTACTACCGCGCGTTTCTCCCGCAGGAGCGCTGGCGCGACCGCGCCGAACGCTTTTCGCAACCGTGCGAACTGAGGTTCGACGCCGCCGGCGCCGCGACGCTCGTCGCGATCGCGGAGCACTGGAAGGACGACGAACTCAAGCCCGAGCTCGAAATCGAAAACTTCGCGGTCGAATCCCCCGAAGCGCTCCCCGGAATGCTCGCCGCCCACGCGCCGCCGGATTTGCGCGTGCTGCTGGTGTTCGCGCCCGGGAGCTTGCAGTGGAGCGCTGTCGCGCCCTACCTCGCCGCCGCGCGTCCCACGCACGCCCTCGTGCAGATTTTCCTCGACTAGCGCCGCCGCACGCCACCGCAACAAGCGGAAACCCGCCGGGAAGCGTGCTTCCGTGGCGGGTTTCAAAAGTTGGTTGCGGGGAGATGATTTGAACATCTAACCTTCAGGTTATGAGCCTGACGAGCTACCGGGTTGCTCTACCCCGCAATGGGTGGCGCGCCTCGCAGGATTCGAACCTGCAACCTTCTGATCCGTAGTC
>JAFUXX010000078.1 GCA_017476965.1 Kiritimatiellia bacterium
CGCCAGCGCCCTGGCGGCCTGGTAGCCAGCGAGCTCGAGGTCGAGCTTGACCGAGGTGACGGGAACGGGGAAGGACCCCTCCCCCGCGCCGTCGACGCCGACGACGGCGAGCTCCTTCGGGATGTGGCGGGGAACGCGCATCGCGGCGGCGACCACGTCGCGCGCGGCGTTGTCGTTGGCGCCGAAGACGCCGGTCCGCTTCGGGAGAAGGGCGAGCCACCGGGCCAGCCGGGAGATCCGCTTCTCCCGGTCCTCGTTGGCGATGCCGTCGAACGTACGGCATTCGATCCCGGCCTCTTCGCACAGCGCCCGGAAGGTCGCGATGCGCACGAGGTTCCAGCGGGGCAGGCCGGGGCTCGGTACGGCGGCGAGGCAGGGCGGCATGCCGGCGGAGAGCTCGCGGAAGGCCATGCGCGCGACGGCCTCGTTGTCGCAGACGACGGAAACGACGCGGGCGGGGCCGGGAGCGGCGGGATCGGGCGGGTCGAGGTAGACGACCGGGACGCTCCCGAACAGGGCGGGAGGGAGCAGCTCGTCCCAGGAGGCCCGTTCCACGATGCAGCCCACGGGATTGCGGCGCGCGAGGAGCGGCCCCACCTGCGCGGCGCGGGACTCGTCGGGGCGAACGGCATCGACGCGCCAGCCCTGCGTCCGCGCGAAGCGGCGGATGCCGGCAAGCTTTCTCACGCTTCCCTCCCCGTCGGGATGGAAGTCGAGGAAAAGGACGTTCGGGTGCGGTTCCATGTCGGTCTTCGGGATGGCGGCCATTCTACCACGCTCCGGCGCAAATCGGAAGAGACCCCCGCCTCCGGATCCGTTCCCTAGCCGCGGCCGGCGGCGTCGACCTTGTCCAGCGCGGCCTTGTCGGCGAGGGAGACGTTGCCCTCCACGCGGCCGTCGTCAAGGGCGTTCGTCTCCGTGCGCGCCTTCAGGTCGCGGAAGAGCTGCCGCAGTCCGACGATGCCGCCGATGCCGAACCAGACGGCCGGGGTGCAGCATGCGCTCCAGGTTGAACGGCTTGCGGCACGTGGCGAGCGAGACCGTCACGTAGACGACGACGCACAGCAGCGAGAGGAAGAAGTTGAACTCGATCGCGTTCACCGGGCAGCGCACCGGGTCCATCGTCCACTTGATGTATGGCGCGAAGGGCGACGCTCGTGGAGAGCGCCGCCCAGGCGCCCCAGGTCGTGCCGAAGCGGCTGTAGAGGCCGAAGATCATGATCGAGCCGGAGGCGCCGATCCACATGGCGCAGGCCAGTGTGTTGAACATCTGGTAGAAGTCCAGCTGCTTCATGTAGCAGGAGCCGCACAGGAAGAACACGCCGATGGACATGGCCACGATGCGCACCATCCAGATGTGCTGGCGCGGCGTGAACGGCCTCTTGCGCAGCGGCAGCACCACGTCCTGCGCGATCGCGAGCGTGGCCGAGTAGATGCGGGAGTCGTCCGTCGAGAGCATGGCGAGGAAGAGCAGCAGCGCGAAGAGGCCGAACAGGCCGTGCGGCAGCAGCTCCCGCATGGTCGCGGAAAGGTTGAGCTGGTTGTAGAGGGTGCGGCACTGCTGGAAGGCGTCGTTCGCAAGGCCCGCTGCGGCGAAGAGCGCCTCGTCGCGGCGCCGCAGCGGCCCCATCCCGCGCGGGTGGATCGCCCACAGCGCGACCCAGGCCATCGCGAAGCGGAGCGCCAGGATCTCCAGCGCCGAGAAGTCCGCAAGCAGCGCCTTCGTGTTGACGAAGGTCGCGCTCCAGACGATCACGACGAATGCGGCCAGCGCCGCGCCCGTTCCGGTGAGGAAGACGATCATGGCGGGGAGTCTACCACGAAGGCACCGTCGCGGCAAGGCCGGCGCGACGCTCGCGGTTTGTCCGCGGTTTGTCATACTTAAGGACACCGAACGGCGAAACCGAAGAACCGCATTTGTCAAATGCGAGGACACCGTAGAATCGGAGGCGATGAAAACCATGGCAGACATCACGTTCCGCGAAAGGTTGCCGGATTACCGCAA
>JAFUXX010000079.1 GCA_017476965.1 Kiritimatiellia bacterium
CGGCCACCGTTTCCGGCGCGGCGGACGCCCGTTCGCGCTCCGGGATGTTGCGGATGAGCGCTGCGACCTTGGCGGCGGACGCCTCGCGGTCGACGGGGTCCGGGGCCACGAGCCGGGCGACCGCCTTCCGCGCTTCGGGATACCAGTCGAGAGCGGACAGGTCCGGCTCTTCGCCGCTCCGCGCCCGCTCGAACCAGGCGGCGTAGGCCTCCGAGCCGCGCGGCAGGCGCGGATAGGCCGTGGTGCCGGAAAGCGCCTCGAAGAGGCACAGCCCGAGCGCGTATATGTCGCTGCGGGCGTCGCCGCGCGTGGCGCTGCGGGCCAGCTCCGGCGCCATGTAGTCCGGCGTGCCGGGAAGGCCTCCGTTCGTCTGGGTTTCGTCCGTGCGGACGATCCCGAGGTCCATGAGGCACGCCTTGCCGGGCTCGCCCGCGGGCAGGTAGAGGTTGGCCGGCTTGATGTCGCGATGGACCACGCCGTCGCGGTGCAGGATCGCGAGACCTTCGGCGAAACGCACGAACGCGGGGATCACTTCGCCCGCCGGCAGGCCGTCGCGGTTCTCCGGTTCCCCGAGCCGCTCCTTTAGCGACGAGCCCGGCATGTGCGGCAGGAACGCCATCACGAGGACCGGCATCCGCGTTTCCCTGCCGACCTCGAAAGATTCCACGAACGCGACGATCCGGTCGTCGTGGAACCGCTCCAGCGTCCGGGCTTCGCGCCAGAACCTGCCGTCGGAATCCGACCGCGTCAGGAACTTCACCGCCACCGGGGTGCCGTCGCTGCCCCGCCAGGCCTTGTAGACCGCGCCGAAGCCGCCTTTGCCCACGCACACGGAAAGCCGGTACGTGTCCTTGCCGCCCCGCAGCTCGCGCACGGTCACGCCGGACAGCGCTTCCAGCATCTCCGCGTACGTCTTGAACCGCCCGGCCCGGTCCGGCGAAAGTCCCCGCTTGAGAACCTTCTGGACGTGGCGCAGCGCGTGCACGCGGAGCGCGTCCACGCGGATCGTCCGCGAGACCTCCCTTCCGTCCGCCTTGTTCCAGCGGCGGAAGAACTCCATCATCGACTGGTCGCCCTCGCCGCCGCCGCGCTCCGAATACGGCCGGCGCCCCGTCATCGCCTCGTGGAAAAGCACCGAGAGGCTGAAAACGTCCGAACAGGCGTCGCCGCGGAATTTCGGGTCCGGCCGGAAATCCGGGTGGAAATCGGGCGCCATGTAGTCGTAGGTGCCCTGCATCGCCCCGGACTCCGTCGTCGTGTGGGCGCTCGTCGCCGCCTGCGCGATTTCGAAGTCGATGAGCTTCACTCCGCCGTCTTCGCACAGGAAGACGTTGGACGGCTTTATGTCGCGGTGGACGATGCCGTGCCCGGACGCGCAGACCAGCGCTTCGAGGCACGTGCGCACGACTCGGAGCGCCTCGGCGGCGTCCAGCCCCAGAGGCTCGCGTTTCAGCCTCTCTTCCAGCGTCTCGCCGTGCAGGAGTTCCATCACGACGACGTGCATGTCCTCCCCGAGGCCGCCTTCGTGCGCGAAGCAGCCCCAGTACCGCACGATTCCGGCGTGGCGCGATGCTACGAGCGCGTCGGTCCTGCGCTTGAGGCGGCGGTACGCCCGCTCGGGGTCGTCGCCGCGCACCGGCATCACCTTGAGGGCGACGACCTGCCCCGCGGCGAGCCCCGGGAACGCCCCGTCGCGGTCGCACGTCGCGGAGAAAAGCCTCCCCTGCCCGCCCTTTCCGGCGAGCTCGGCGACGACGGTGAAGTCGCCGATTCTTCTGCGGGAGGCTTTCGCCATGGTCGGTCGTCAGGGCGGTCCGCGCCCGCCGGGCGCGGAGTCCGCCGCCGCTTCGCTCAGTCGGCGCCGCCGGCCGCGGTCAGGACGTTCCGGACCGCGTTCGAAACAACGCTCAGCCACTTTCCGGAGACGGCGCCGCCGGGGTTGTTCAGGAAGTCGTTGGACCACCTTTTGGCGCTGTTTTCCACGAATCCGCTTTCGTGCTCTTGCAGCCAGCCGTTGAGCAGCGGCCAATGCGACTCCACCAATTCCGCCATCGCGGCGAGCGCCTTGGCCAACGCAATCGACTTGTCTTCGGCTTCCCGGCCGGCCGTCGCGGTGCAAGCTCGGTAGGCGCGGCGGCACCTCTCCGCGACTGCGGCGGCTTGTGCGTCTCCCGCTTCCTGCGACGCTTCTTCCCAGCCGGCGAGCACGTCGCCGAACATGGAGCCGAACGTGCGGCTTGCCTGTTCCTTTCCGAGCCACGCCTCGTTGATTTCTTTTTCGCCAAGGGCCTTGCCGACAAGGTCCTTGAAGATTTTTGCATCGCGGAAAAATAGCTCTGTTTTTCCGTTCGCGGCAAAATTCGTGAGGTGCGTGTACCGGAATTCCAGTGTGTCGAACGGAACCCAGCGGCCGAACGAATTGCCGTAGTCTTCGCGCCATTTTTCGAGGACTTCAATCGACGGACATTCGCCTTCGGCAAACGGGAAGAGGGATGCGGCTTCGTCTTGCGCTCGCGCTTCCGCCTCGCGTTCGCGCTCTTCCGCTTCGCCCTGCGCCCGCGCCTGCGCTTCGCGCAACCGCTCGCCAAGTTTGCCGAGAGCGCCGCCGATTTTCCCCTTTTCCTCTTCCATCACGCCCTTGGCGCGGACGAGTTTCGTGTTGTCGTCGGGGAGAATTCCGGCCGCGTCGGCCAGAGAGCCGGCGAACTCGGCGACGATACCATCGCGCTCCGCTTCGTACGGCCCGGCCTCGCCGGCTTGGTTGATTCTGGCGATCAAGTCCGCCGATTTCCCGGCGAACGTCTCTTGGGCGTTTGCGAGCGCAGTTTCCGCCTCTCGCCGCGCCGCCTCCGCTTTGCGCCGCGCTTCTTCGGCAAGCCGCTGCTTCTCCGCTTCTTCCGCCGTCTTGCGCTGCCGCTCGGCTTCTTCCGCCGCTTTGCGCCGCGCCTCATCGGCAATCCGCTGGCGCTCGGCTTCTTCCGCTTTGCGCCGCGCCTCCTCGGCTTTGCGCGCCTCCTCGGCAAGCCGCTGCTTCTCCGCTTCTTCCGCCGCTTTGCGCTGGCGCTCGGCCTCCTCGGCAAGCCGTTGCTTTTCGGCTTCTTCCGCCGCCTTGCGCTGGCGCTCGGCTTCTTCCGCAAGCCGCTGTTTTTCGGCTTCTTCCGCGGCGGCCTTGGCCGTCGCCGCGATGCGGTCCTGCCGCACTTGCCAACCGCGCACTCCGCAGGCAACGACGGCGATGGCGGCGAGAACCGAAGCGACCGCGGTGAAGACGGCGTCCTTGCGCTTCGCGGGCTGGGCCGCTTCGGCGGCCGGCATCGCCGACGCGGGAACCTGCTTCCTGGCTGGAGCCGGCGCCGGAACCGGCGGCGGCGCGGATGCCGCGCCGCCGTCGTCTTCGTCGTCGTCCGGCAGCACTGACTCGTCTTCGGCGGCCGGACGGTCTTCGCCGCGCCCCGGTGCCCCGCGGC
This sequence comes from Kiritimatiellia bacterium, assembly GCA_017476965.1. Classification (GTDB taxonomy): domain Bacteria; phylum Verrucomicrobiota; class Kiritimatiellia; order RFP12; family UBA3636; genus UBA3636. Next base: position 3,468 of record JAFUXX010000079.1, read on the forward strand.
CGGAAGCGGTCTCCTCGGTCGTCGGCAGTTCGTCGGACGCCGTCGTTTCCAGCGTGGAAACCGAGACCTGTTCGCTTTCGCCGCGCCCGCGCTCGAACAGCGTCTGCACTTCGTCCGGCTACAGCCGTGCGCGGACGGGCCGCGGCCCCTGCGGCACGGCCCCGACCCGCAGCGCGACCACGGTGACGTTGTCCTTGCCGCCCAGTTCGTTGGCGCGGTCGACGAGGGCGTCCGCGGCGGCCTGCGGGTTGGGCGCGGCGGCGCAAATCGCGGCGAGCTCCGGATCTTCGACCATGCGCGAGAGGCCGTCCGAACAGATCAGGACCCAATCCCCCTCGCGGAGGTCGAACGGAGTCTCTTCGGTTTCGACCTGGCTCTTCACGCCCACGGCGCGCAGGATCATGCTGCGGAACATCGGGTTGAGCTGCCGCTCGTCCTTCACGCCGGCCATCTCCGCCACGGAGTGGTCCCGCGTGATCTGCGCGATCTTCTTCCCGCGTATGCGGTAGACGCGGCTGTCGCCGGCGTGCAGGGCCGTGGCCTTGGCGGCGTCCGCCGGATCGAGGGCGACTCCGACGAACGTCGAGCCGCACCCCTTCTTGCCCTGCGAATCGGCGTAGCGCTTTATCCACGCGCTGGCGGCGTCCACCCCCGCCGCGAGCGCCTTGATGCGGTCCGGCTGCGCGACGGGAGGATCGAACCGCGAAAACCTGGGAACCAGGCCCGAAAGCGATTCGACCACGGCGCGCGACGCGACTTCGCCGTCCTGCGCGCCGCCCATGCCGTCCGCCACGCAGAACACGCCCTGGTCGGGCCATTCGCCGTGGGAGTCCTCGTTGTTCTTGCGGCGGCGTCCGACGTCGGTCCGGACGCCGAACTTCACGTGTGAGAATCTTTTTGCTGTTTCGTCGGTCATGGCGTTTTTCAGTTGCGGGGCAATGGTATTCCGGCAAGCGCCGCTTCCGGCGCGAACGTGGGCGGATTCACCAGTTCGAACGATCCTTCGACCTTGCCGTCGGGCGCCACGCGGTCGGTGCGCCAGCGGACGAGGTCGCTTGTGCGGTATTCGCCGTTTTCGAGCGGCAGCACTTCCGAGACGGCGACGATCTTGCGCGAGCCGTCGGAAAGGCGCGCGGTGTGCACCACGCCCTGCACGGCGCTCGCCACCTGCGCGCGCAGCGCCGCGAGCGGTATGTCTATGCCCGAAAGGAGCGCGCACGTTTCAAGGCGGCGCAGGCAGTCGAGCGGCGAGTTTGCGTGGATGGTGGACATGGACCCGGCGTGGCCGGTGTTGAGCGCCTGGAGCAGGTCGAGCGCCTCGCCGCCGCGTATTTCGCCCACCACGATGCGGTCGGGGCGCAAGCGCAGCGCGGAGTGCAGCAAGTCGCGGATCGTCACCTCGCCCTTGCCGAATTTGTCCGCCTTGCGCGTTTCGAACGGCAGCACGTGTTCCTGCTGGAGCTGCAGCTCCGAGGCGTCCTCCAGCACGAGGATCCGCTCGTGCGCGGGTATGAAGGAGGAGAGCACGTTCAGGACCGAGGTTTTGCCGGAAGACGTCGCTCCCGAAACCATGAGGTTCTTGTGGAGCCGCACCATCGCGGAAACGATTGCGAGGCCGGCCTCCGAAACGCTGCCGAACGAAAGCAGCTTTCCGGCGTCGAGCGTGTCTTTCTTGAACTTGCGGATCGCGATCGCGGTGCCCACGCGCGAAAGCGGCGGGATCACGGCGTGCACGCGCGAGCCGTCGGGCAGGCGCGCGTCGAGCCTGGGGTTCGCCTCGTCGAGCATGCGCCCCACGCTCTTGGCGATGTTGGTCGCGGCGGCGCGCAGCGAAGCCTCGCTCGGGAACACGGCCGGAGTCTTCTCCAGCCGCCCCTTCCGCTCGACGTACACCGCCGAAGGGCCGTTCACGAGGATTTCGGACACGTCCTCGTCCGCGAGATACTCGCGCACGGGACCGAGAAAGAGAACGAGAAACGAGTTGTCGGACATGTCAGTGGGCGGGTCGCGCGTCGGCGGAGACTTCCGCCGTCCGCGCCCTGCGGGATTGGGATTGGTGCGGTTCGACCGCATTGGATTCTTCGTTTGAGGTCGGCTTTTCGGACGGAGCCGCATCCGTTCGCGGAATGTATCCGCGCCAGGCGCCAATCGCCGGAAGCGGAAGATCCAGCAGACCGTCCTCGAACCCGAACGAGGAAAGAGACGTGCGAATCGCGTACGTGGGAGAAAACCTTTTGCGGTAGATGCCGAGAGATTTCGCGCGCAGGCTGCGCTCCGCCTTCACCTCTATTGGCACGACCGAAAGGCCGGCCTGGAGGAGAAAGTCGATTTCTGCCTGCGAATCGGACGGCATCCAGGTGCCGGGTTCGTCTCCTGCGGCCCGAAGCTCCTGCTCGACGAACTGCTCTGCAAGCGCCCCCTTGAACTCCGTGAAGACGCGCGATCCGTCCAGAACCGCCTCCACCGGCAGACCGGCCTGCGCGCCGAGAAGCCCGACGTCCACGCCGAAAAGCTTGAATGCGTGATTTCGATATGCCGAAAGCGGAATGTCCGGCTTCGTCGCGTTCCACACGCGCCGCACGACGCCGGCGGCCTCCAGCCATTCAAACGGGTCGCGCAGATCGCGGGCGCGTGTCTTTCCCGCCGCCCCGGGCACGGTCACGTCCGCGGCGACGAACCTCCTGTCCGGCTTGGCAAGCTGGAGCGGCACCGCGTTCCACACGGCGCGGACGCGCGGAATCAGCGCCGTCGGAACGTGCTTCGAAAAATCTCTCTCGTAGTCGCGCAGAATGTCGCGCTGACGTGCGCGGGCCTCCGCATGGGACCGAGTCGCCGCAAACGCCTCCACCGCCGCCGGCATTCCGCCGACCAGCATGTAATCGCGCAAGTGGTTTTCCAGAGACCGGCCGAACGCATCCAGGCTCCTCCCGTCGCCGGAGAGAACGCAGGAATCCCACATCATTCCCTCGCCGATGGCGTGGAGATATTCGCCGAACGACATCGGGAAGACGTTCAGCGTGGTCGTTTTTCCCACCGGCCACCCCGTGCCGGGAAGAAGCGAAAGGCCGACTAGCGAACCGGCGCACACGACATGGTACTCGTTGTGGTCTTCGCACCACGCCTTGAGCCGGACAATCGCGGCCGGACAACGTTGGATTTCGTCAAGGATCACCAATGTGTCGCCGGGCGTCACGGAAACGCCGGTCGCCGCCTGTATGCCGGAACGGATTCTGGAAAAGTCAAAATCCGACTCGAAATAGGGCATCAGTGAAAAATGGCGGTCGAACGACACGTACGCCACGCGCTCGTAGTTAAGGCGCCCGAATTCTTTCAGGAGCCACGTCTTGCCAACCTGCCGGGCTCCGTTCAGCACCAGCGGTTTCCTGAACGGATCCCGCTTCCATTGTTCAAGTCTGTCAAGCAAAAATCGTCTCACGTTGGCCTCCACATGGTTTCAACGCCGACGATTCTATTGGATGATTTGGCGAAAATCAAGACGAACTTTGCCCCTGTATTGGCTAAAACCCCTATGAACTTTCGCATCCTTTTGGCGAAAATACCTACGAACTTCCGCATCCTTTTGGCGAAAATACCCATGAACATCTCGGCAGGCTTCATGCGTTTTCGGTTCAGAATAGACACTCGCGGCCTACCGCTCCCAGAGGCCGACGACGATGTTGGAGCGGCGCCTGCCGTCCTTGCGGAAAACCACGAACGCCGCGGCGCAGGGGTTGGGGACTCCGCGCAGGTTCCACCCGTTGTAGCCGCTGCGGACGTTTTTGAACTCGCGCGCGTCGCGGCTTGACGAAATCCATTCGAATTTGCCGCCGATCCACTCGCCCTCTTCGTTCTTCACGAACAGGCACGCCAGGGCGTCCGGAACCTCGTACGGGATTCCCCACGCACCGAGATCGCGCACCCAGTTGAACCGCATCCCGTCCCCGGAGAAGCGCGGCATCGATATCGTCACCGTGGACCTCACCGCGTTCGTTGCCGGCTTGAATCCGCCGTATTTCCACTGCAACAGCTCGAAAGGCACTTCGTCCACGTAATTCGTGGCGACAGAAGCGTCCGCCGTGGTCCCCGCCCCGAAATAGCTGCCCGCCGTGGAGTAGAACGCTCCGCCGCCCGAGCCGCCGCCGCCCGAACTGCCGCCGCGGCCGTAAAGCTCGTTGACCGACGAGGGCGCCCTGCCGCCCGACCCGCCGCCGCCGGACGACGGATTGAGCAAGAGCCCGCCATCGTCGTCGTCGTCGTACGCATCGCCCGAAGAAACTCCGCCGCCAGACGCCCCGCCGCCGCCGGCTTCGTCTCCGGGCAGTTGGTCGAACACGGAGAGATCGTCGTCCACGGTTTCGCCGTTCCATTCCGGGGCTCCGGATTCCGGCTCGTCCGCTTCGCCCTCGACAGATCCGCCATCGTCCGATTCCGACGAGTCGCCGCCGGTTTCGTCGTCGTGGGTTTCAACCTCTCCGCCGTCCGCGACCGGCTCGTCGCCGCCGCTCTCTCCGGATTGTTCGCCACTGTCGCCGTCGAGAAATTCTTCCCCTTCGCGGAACTGCTCGCAGAGCGCCGCGACTTCGGCAAGGAGATCCGGCGGACAAGTCGCATCGGCTTTCAAAATCGCGTATGCCTCGAAGTAGGCGTTGTAGAGCGTGCGCGACCACGCGGAATCCGGAACGCCTTCCATCTTTCCGTCCACGAACTTTTCCAGCCAAATCCGGTGCGGTTCCGTTTCCGGCTCGTCGTCATCGTCATCGTCGTCATCGTCTGCGTCTTGTTCTTCATCGTCAACTCCGTCGTCGCCGTATTCAGTCATCAGGCGTTCTTTCAGGCGTTCTTCAAGATCTTCTATAGGGTTGGGTTCTATAGGGTTGGGAACACCAATTATTGGAGTAAGTTCAGGCGGCAAGTCGTCAATGGGATACTTCTCTACTGGCGGCTGCGAAAGTTCTGCGATCTTTGCGTTGACCTCATTCAGCGCAGCCTGTATCTTTTTCCTCATCATTCGATTGTATTTCGAATGGGCTGTCTTGGGAAACATCTTGAGTTGGATCTCAAGAAACTGCTTTTGCCGGACAAGACGCTCCTGCGTGTCGTCCGCGCCGGATTCGGCCCGGACGGTGGTAGCGGCGAAGATCAGCGCGGCGAGAGCGCCGAGACGGAGCAATCGTGATTTGATTTTCATTGGTTGCCTGTTGTTTGTCGATTTTCGATCTGTCCGGATTCTCCGGCCTTGGCCGAGAGCCCCCAGCGTACTGCGGTTTCCGAGTCTCCGGATGGCCACGCCGCGACGAGCAGGTCGTTTGTGGCTCCGGAAAAGAAGAGAATGCGGCGGGTCGCGGCGGCTCCTCCGCCGGCGATGTCGTGAACCGGAGCCCAGCCTCCGGCGGCAAGTCCGCCCTTCAGCGCGGCTACGGCCGTTTCGAAAGGCAGCGGCAGGGTCCCGGTTTCGCGCCAAGTCGAGCCGCTTTCGTCCACGGCGCGCGTCCGCACGAATCCGGCCGGCATCTCCGGGAATCCCGTCGCAGTGCCCGCGACCGCCGTGTCCGGCGCCGGTACCGGCGCCGGACACGGCGGTCGCGGGCACTGCGACGGGATTCCCGGAGATGCCGGCCGGATTCGTGCGGA
>JAFUXX010000080.1 GCA_017476965.1 Kiritimatiellia bacterium
CACGCGCGCCCAGTCGCGGCGCGAAACGCCGCGCAGGGAAGTCGCCTCGCCCGGGGCGAGCAGTCCGGCGCGGCGCAGATGCGCGGCCGCGATCGCGGAAGCGACGAGCAGCACGGGCACGACCCACGGAAACCGGGCGACCCCGTACCGCCGCGCGATCCACTGCGGGGCGAACGCGAGAAAGGCGGGGAGGCCGACGTAGAGCAAAACGCTTTCGAACCTTCTTTTCACGTCAGTCGGGGGAGGCCGCTCACGCGGCGGCGGGGTCCAGGCGGTCGCGGAGCCAGTCGCCGAGGCGGTTGGCGCTGAGCACGAGACCGAAAACGGCGAGCGTCGTGAACGCGCCTTCCCACCACATCCCCTGCCACAGGCGGACGCGCGCGTTGCCGATCATGACGCCCCAGGAAGGCTCGTTCTGGGCGCCGAGCCCGAGAAAGCTCATGAACACCTCGGTGCCGATGGCGGCGGGGAAGCGCAGGGAGAACGCGATGACGACGAGGTGCGACACGTTGGGCAGCACGTGGCGCAGGAGGATGCGCCACGGCGGGCAGCCGAGCGCCTCCGCCGCGAGCACGTAGGCGCGGTTGCGGTGCCGCGCCGTTTCGCCGCGCACCGTGCGGCACACTCCGACCCAAGTCGTGATGCCTATGCCGAGGTACACGCCGAAAAGACCCTTGCCCGCGACGAGCGACACCGCCAGCACGAGAAGCGGCGCCGGAATCGCGGCGACCGTGGCGCAGAGCCAGGAGACCGCGGCGTCCGTCCTGCCGCCGAAGTACCCGGCGAGGAGGCCGAGAAGCGTGCCGAACGGGACGGCGAGCAGGGCGGAAACGACGCCGGTCTGCACCGCGATGCGCGCGCCCTGCACGAGGCGCAGCGCCACGTCGCGGCCGAGGTTGTCCGTGCCGAGCAGGAAGAAGCGGACGCGGCCGTCGCGGTCCGCGGCGCGGGAAAGCGGCGGCAGGTAGCGCAGCTCCTGGCGCACGACGTTGTACTCCGGGGTTTCGTCGCGCGCGCGGGCGCTCCTGTACGCCGCCTCGCCGAAAGCGGCGGCGACGAGGTACGCGCAGAACGCGAAGACGGCGAAACGCGGAGTGCGCACGGAAACCGCCCCGGCGGGCCGCTACTTCGCGAGGCCCACCTGCTGCGCGACGAGGGACTCGCCGCAGTAGCGCTTGCGCAGGACGGGCTTTTCGATCTTGCCGGTCGGGTTGCGCGGGACGGGGGCGAAGATGACCTTGCGCGGGCGCTTGTAGCGCGGGAGCGCCTTGCAGAACGCGTCGACGTCCGCCTCCGTCAGCTCGGCGCCGGGCTTCACCTCGATCACGGCGGCCGCGATTTCGCCGAGGCGCGGATCGGGGAGGCCGATCACCGCGACGTCCTTGATCGCGGGATTGGCGCGGAGGAAGTCCTCGATCTGCACCGGGTAGAGGTTTTCGCCGCCGGTGATGATGACGTCCTTCTTGCGGTCGACGAGGTAGATGAAGCCCTCGGGGTCCTGCATCGCCATGTCGCCGGTGTAGAGCCAGCCTTCGGAGTCGAGCACCTCGGCCGTGGCCTTGGGATCCTTGTAGTACTCCTTCATGACGCCGGGGCCGCGGACCGCGAGCTCGCCCACGTCGCCCCGCGCGACGGGCGCGCGCTCCGGGGCTGGGCCGACGATCTTGGTCTCCCACCCGTGGCCGGGAACGCCGATCGCGCCGACGTGGGCGACGTTTTCGACGCCGAGGTGGACGCAGCCCGGGCCGGTCGATTCGGAGAGGCCGTAGTTGGTGTCGTAGTCGTGGGCGGGGAAGACCTTCTTCCAGCGCTGGATGAGCGCGGGCGGGACGGGCTGGGCGCCGATGTGCATGAGGCGCCAGCGCGAAAGGTCGTACTCGGAGAGGTCGATTTCGCCGCGGTCGATCGCGTCGAGGATGTCCTGCGCCCACGGGACGAGGAGCCACACGATCGAGCACTTCTCCTCCGACGCGGCGCGCAGTATCCACTCGGGCTTCACGCCGCGCAGAAGGACGGCCCTGCCGCCGACGAGGAAACTGCCGAACCAGTGCATCTTGGCGCCGGTGTGGTAGAGCGGCGGGATGCAGAGGAACACGTCGTCGTGCTTCTGGCCGTGGTGGGCCTGCTCGACCTCGCAGCTCTGGGCGAGCGCGCGGTGGCGCAGGACGATGGCCTTCGGGAAACCCGTCGTGCCGGAGGAGTAGTAGATCGCCGCGTCGTCGTCGAGCGAAAGCGGGACGGCCGGGCGGCGCGAAGAGCAGTAGGAAACGAGGTCGCGGTAGCTTTCGGCGAACGTGGGGCAGTCGCCGCCGACGTAGAGGAGGGTCTTGACCTTGGGCATCTGGTCGGCGACCTGCTCCACGCGGCCGGTGAACTCCGGCCCGAAAACGAGGACCGAGGCGTCCGCCAAATCGACGCAGTAGCGGATTTCGTCCGCCGCGTAGCGGAAATTGAGCGGCACCGCGAGCGCGCCGGCGCGGAGGGCGCCGAAGTAGATCGGCAGCCACTCCAGGCAGTTCATGAGGAGGATGGCGACCTTGTCGCCCTTCTTCACGTTGCGCGTGAGGAGGAAATTGGCGAAGCGGTTGGCCTTCTCCTCGAACTGGGCCCAGGTGATCTCGGAGCGGAAGGCGTCCGAAGAAGACGGGACGATGAGGGAGTACTCCTTCCACGTGACGTGGCGGGTCTCCAGCTCCTGGGGATTGATTTCCACGAGAGCGGTCTCGTCGGGGTAGAGGCGGGCGTTGTCGGCCAGGATTTCCGGAATCGGTTTCATCGTTTTCGTTCCGCGTGATTGACGCTTTCGGCCGATGATAGCGCAGCGCCCGCGCGCGCGCAAGGCGCGGACGGTTGCGTTCCGCGCGGATCGTGGTAGAATGCGGCGCATGACTGCAACGGCAAAGGCGGCGCGCGCCGCGTTCCGCGCGCTTTCGCGTGCGAGCAAACTGCTCGCGCGCAGGACTTCCCTCTTCGTGATCCTCGCCGCGGCGGCGGCGTTCTGGCGCCCCGGCGCGTTCGCATGGGTGAAAGGCGACGCCCAGAGCGCGGTGCTCGGCCTCATAATGCTGTCGATGGGCCTCACGCTCACGGCCAAGGACTTCGCGATCCTCGCGAAGAGCCCGGGCGCGATGGCGATCGGCGCCGTGGCGCAGTACACCGTGATGCCGCTCCTGGCGTGGGGAATCGCAAAAGCGCTGCGCCTTCCGCCGGAGCTCGCGGCGGGGCTCGTGCTCGTGGGCTGCTGCCCGGGCGGGGTGTCGTCCAACGTCATGTCGTTCCTCTGCAAGGGCGACGTGGCGTATTCGGTGGGGATGACTGCGGTTTCGACGCTGCTCGCGCCGCTGGCGACGCCGTTTCTGACGGCGCTTCTCGCCAACGCGCAGGTCGAAGTGGACGCCGTGGGGATGTTCAAGTCGATCCTGTGGCTGACGCTGCTGCCGGTCGCGGCGGGCGGCGCGGCGAACGCGCTCTTCGGGCGGACGCGCGGATTCGCGGCGCTGCTCGAAATCATGCCCGGCGTCGCGGTGGCGTGCCTCATGTGCATCGTGGGCGGAGTGGCCGCCCACGACGGGCAGGCGTTCCTGCGGGCGGGAGCCGTGATTTTCCTCGCGATATTCCTCCACAACACCGGAGGCTACGTGCTCGGATGGTGCGCCGCCGCGCTCTTCCGGATGGGAAGGGCGCGGCGGAAGACGCTGTCGATCGAAATCGGGATGCAGAACGCGGGGATGGCCACGGTCCTGGCGCACCGGCACTTCGCGGCGGCGCCAGGCGCGGAGGCGATCGCGGCGGCGTCGTGCGTCTACCACTCGATCACCGGAGCGCTCCTCGCCGGACTGTTTCTCTACATGGAGAAGACGGATACCTTGCGCAAGCCGACAGCCGCGAGCATGTCGAGGACCTTGACCAAGTAGCCGTGGGGCGAATCGCCCGTGCACTTGATCATGACCATCGCGTTCTTGTCGACCCTGGCGAGCTGCTGGAAGTCCGCGAGCAGCTGGCGCTCGGACTTCGCGTGACCGTTGAACACGAACCCCTGGCGGCCGATGAGCACCGTGATGGGCTCGTTCAGCGTGGTCGGGTTGGGGTTCGGGTCGGGCTGGGGGCGGAGAGCCTCCAGCGCGGAGAGGATGTCGTCCTGCTTCAGCGTGACGATGAAGAAGATGAGGAGCTGGAAGACGACGTCGATCATCGGCGTCATTTCCAGAGTCGCGTCGTCCCCCTTGTTGCGCTGTTTCTTGGCCTTTGCCATGGCGGCTACCTCCTGCTCCTGCGCTCGCGGTCCGCGAGGAACTTTATCTGCGCGGGCGTGCGCGCGTCCTTGACGGCGAGGAAGGTGACCCTCCCGACGCCCTCGGACGTGCAGACGTCCATGACCTTGCGGACGTAGTCGTGGCGGGCGCGCGCGTCGCCGCGGACGCACACGTCGAACGTGCTGCCGTAGCGGGCGTAGCGCTGCTTCATGATCTGGCGCAGGCCGGCGGTGTCCACGTCCCGGTTGTTGATCGAAACGCGGCCCTTGCTGGAGACGTCGATCACGAGCGCCGACGCCGGAGCGTCGCCGCCCGTTTCGACCTCCGCGCCGTGGACGCCGAGTTCGAGGCGCACGTCCTCGTCCTTGGCGTCGGCGATGTTGATCGTGACGATGAAGAAGATGATGAGCTGGAACACGACGTCGATCATCGGCGTCATGTTCAAGTCGCACCCTTCCTGGTTCTTTCTGCGTGCCATGCGGATCCTCCCGTATTCGGGAAACGGAACGCGCGCGGGGCGCTACGAAACGACCTCGACGTTGCGCAGGTCCTTGATCAGCTCCATCGTGGTGGCTTCCATGCGGAGGATGATCTGGTTGGCCTTGTTGCGGTAGTAGTAGAAGAAGCACACGGCCGGGATGGACGTCGTGAGGCCGCCGGCGGTCGTGTAGAGCGCCTGGGAGATGTTCGTCGCGAGCAGTCCGACGTCCGGCGTGCCGCCGCTGCCGAGGTTGGCGAACGCCATGATCATGCCTTGCACCGTTCCGAGCAGGCCGAGCTGCGGGGCGATGTTGGCGCAGACCGAGATCCACGCGAGGCGCTGCATGATGCGCTCGGTTTCGAGGTCGGCGGCCGCGGAGACCGCTTCCTGGATGATGTCGAAGCCCTCTTCCACGTGGATGAAGCCGGCGGAGAGGATGTTGGCCATCGGCGTGGGCTCGTTTTCGCAGAACTGGAGGGCCTTCACGACGTCGCCTTCCTTCATCGCGGCCTGGACGTTGGAGATCAGGCTCTGCGGCATGATCTTGGACGCGCGCACGAGGATGCCGCAGTCGATCGCCAGGTAGATGAAGTAGCCGAGGGCGCCGAAGAGCGCGAGCCACAGGACGGTCCCGAGCCAGCCGGAGCCGAAGAGGACGGTGTAGAACGTGCTCTGGCCGGAGGAGCCGGAATTCTTGTCGGAGGAATCTTCGATCTGGCCTGCGGCCGCGGATTCGGCCGCGGGGGAATCGGGCGCCTCTTCCTGCGCGGACGCGGGGGCCGGAGCGAAGGCGAAGAGACCGGCGAGTGCGAGAGTCGCCAAAAACGAGCGTTTCATGGATTGGATGTCGGTGTATGTGGATTGGAAAACGAGACGGCCGCGCGTTTGCGCGCGACCGCGGGAAACCGGTTATTTCTTCGCCCAGGGGGAGTTCGGGTACTTCTCGCGCAGGAGCTTGCGCATCTTTTCGGCGAACATGGGCTTGCGGGCCTTCTCGAACGCCTCGGCCGCCTTGTAGGCGGCTTCCGCGCGGACGGCGGGCTGGTCGGCGAAGAGGAACACGCAGCGCAGGTAGCCGTCCTTGAGGGCGTCGTTGACGCGGTCCTGCGACATCAGCCAGTCGCCGCGGCGCAGGGCCGCGCTGCCGGCGACGTACTGGTTCTGGGAGCGGACGCCCTGGTCGAGCAGTTTCGGGAGCTCGGCGGTCTTGCCCGCCTCGACGAGGGCGCGCCAGTATTCCGGCGCCATCGGGGAGTCGTACGCGGCGCGCGGGTTGCCCTGCGCGATCTTCTGGCACTCCGCGACGGCGGCCGGGGCCTTGCCCTGCTTGAGCAGGCCGCGAGCGAGCGCGGCGCCGGCCTCGGCGTCCCACTGCAGCATGCGGTACTGCTGGGCGATTTCCTGTAGGCGGCGCGGGTTGTTCTGGGCCGTCTTCCAGTCCTTGGGCTCGGCGACGCGCATGTCGGCGATGTCCGAAGGCTTGACTTCGCGGTCCATGATCTTGCCGTCCGAAGCCTTGACGGCGACGTTGTACGCGCGCTGCGCCGGGAGCCAGCGCAGTTCGCACTTCAGGACCTTGCCGTCGGCGAGCTTGATCGTGGCCGGGACGTCCGCGCTGGCGGAGGCGGCCGCGGCGAACGCCGCGAGAGCGATGTAGCGGGAAACTTTCATTGGGTTTTCGATGCTTGGTAAAACGTGTCTTGAGTCCGGGGGGCTAGCCGCCGGTCGCCATGGCGATGTTGGCGTCGGAGAGGGCCTTGCGCACTTCGAGGATTTCTTCGCCCTGCGGGAATTTCTCCATGTACGTTTCGCAGAGTTCCTTGACCGTATCCCAGACCGGGGAGCCGTCGTTGTACTTCTTCGTCGCGGCGAGGGTGCGGATCGCGCGCACGTAGACCTTCTGCAGGCCGGGGCGGAGAGCGGCGTCGGTGAAATCCGCGGACATGACGAGCTTCATGTAGTGGCCGGCGGCCTTGCGGAGCAGGTCTTCGGCCGTCGCTTTGTCGCCCTTTTCCGCTTCGACCGTGGCCTGCGCCTGCATGACGGAGCCGATCTGCAGCTGCAGGTCGAGAGCCTCGGCCGGTCCGTTCTTGTACGGGCGCATGGCCGTCACGGCCTTGACGGCGCTGGCGAACAGGTTGTTGCGCGCCTCCGCGGAGTCCTCGGAAAGCGACGCCTGGACGCACGACTTGCACAGCAGTTCGTACGCTTCCACCACGCTGGCCGAGCGCGGGTTTTCGCGGATGTACTCTTCGAGCGCGGCGCGGGCCTCGGCCCAGCTTTCGCGCGAAACGAGCGCGCGGGCGCGGCCGAGGGAAATGCGGGCGCGCAGCGAGGTGTCGCTTGGATCGGCCTTGGCGAGAGCGGCGGCGTAGCCCTGCTCGGCGAGGTCCCAGTCCTTGGCGGCGGCGATTTCCTGCGCGGCGCTCGCGAGCTGCAGCGCCGTGTACTTGCCGCCGGGCGCGGAAATCATCTCGCGGAACTTCGCGAGGCCCTGCGCGCGGTACCCGAGGTCGAGAAGCGCCTTGCCCTGGCGGTAGAGGGCGTTGCGGGCTTCGTCGGATTCCGGGTAGTCGGAAGAGAGCTTGTCGAAGTACTCCGTCGCCTTCTTGGCGTTGGCCTCCGCCGCGGCGGCGTCCTCCGCCGGAATCGTGGACCAGAGGGTGCCGAGCTGCAGCAGCACGCGCGGCATGTATTCCGACGCGTTCGGGAACGTCTTGACCGCCATTTCGTAGAGTTTGATCGCGGCGGCCTTGTACTTCGGCACCGCGGCTTCCGGCTGGTTGGCGGAGGCGTAGCACGAAGCGGAGTCCACGAGCGCGGAGAGCAGGATCTTGTTGTTGGCCTCCTTCTCGGCGACGCTGCTCTCGTACAGGGCGCGGTCCTTGCCGGCGAGCATCTTCACGATTTCCTGGAACTCGGCGGCGTCCTGCACCACGGCGGCGTTGGCGGCCTGGAGCGCGGCCTTGGCCGCTTCTTCCGGCGCGGGCGCGG
>JAFUXX010000081.1 GCA_017476965.1 Kiritimatiellia bacterium
ATGCCCTTCGGGACCCCCTTGAGCAGGCAGCGTCCCTTTACGTCTTCCACGCCGATCTCCGGCCGCTGCACCAAACAGCCAATGCTGATCTTGGCCTCCTCCGCGGTGCGCTTGCCGATGCCGGGGAAGCGGGCGAGAGCCTTGGCGTCGCCCTCCGCGAGCGCGGCGCGCAGGCGCGCCGGCGACGCGCCGGAAAGCGCTGAAAGCGCGGTCTTGGGGCCCACGCCGGAAACGCTCTGGAGCATGAGGAAGAGGTCGCGCTCCCCGGCCGTCGCGAAGCCGTAGAGCAGGCGCGCGTCCTCGCGCACCCAGTCGTGCGCGAGGAGCTTGCAGGGCTCGCCCTCGCGCGGGAGGGCGTCGTACGTGGAGAGCGGCACGAAAAGTTCGTACCCCACCCCGCCGGCCTCGATCACGGCCGACGGGACTGGAGCGAGGTTCTTTTCAGCGAGGATTCCCTTTACGAAAGCGATCATTGGCGGAGACTCCGGCGGCGGCGCCACGGACGGCGCGCCGCAACCGATGATAGCAGAACGCGGCCCTTCGGGACACCCCCGCCGCCGGACGGGAAAATTAGTAAATGGCCGTTGACTTTCTCCCCGTCCCGGAATACCATTCGGACCTTCCGCGCGACCCGCCGGCGGGAAAGGTCCCGGGGCGCACGCGCAAAAGCCGAATCTGGATTCCCTGCCATGTTTTCGCGGATTTTCATCGACCGGCCGCGCCTGGCCTTCGTCTGCAGCATCGTCCTCATGCTCGCGGGCGCGATATGCGTCTTCAAGCTCCCCGTCGAAGAGTACCCGGACATCGCGCCGCCGCAGATCTACGTCCGCTGCAACTACCCCGGCGCCTCCTCCCAGGTCGTCAAGGACGCCGTGGGCTCGGCCATCGAGGCCCAGCTCAACGGCGTGGACGACATGATCTACTTCTCCTGCAACTCGGAGGACAACGGCAACTTCTTCGCGAACATCTACTTCAAGCCGGGGACGGACACCGACATCGCGATGGTCAACGTCCAGAACGCGGTGAAGCGCGCCGAGCCGAAGCTGCCGGAGGAAGTGACGCGCCAGGGCGTGGACGTCAACAAGCGCTCGTCCGACACGCTCTGCTTCTTCGCGTTCCTCACCGACGGCTCGCACATGAGCTCGATGGAGCTCAACAACTACGTTTCGAAGAACATCGCGGACGCCATTTCGCGCATCGACGGCGTCGGCTCCGTGACCGCGATGGGCGACACGTACGCGATGCGCATCTGGCTCGACCCCGTGCGCATGGACGGCCTGGGCGTCTCGGTTTCCGAAATCAACGCCGCCGTCGCCTCGCAGAACATCCAGGCCACCGCGGGCTCCGTGGGCGGCGAACGCGCCAACCAGTACGTGCAGTACCGCGTGAACACGCTCGGGCGCCTGCTCACGCCCGAGCAGTTCGAGAACATCGTCGTGCGCACGGACGAAAACGGCAACGTCCTGCGCATCCGCGACGTCGGCCGCGCGGAACTCGGCGCGCAGGAAACCTCGTTCATCGGCGAATTCAACGGCCACAGCGCCGTCGGCCTCCAGGTCTACCGCGACACCGGCGCGAACGCCGTGGCGACGGTGGAGCGCGTGAAGAAGGAGCTCAAGAACTGGGAGAAGCGCCTGCCGGAGGGCGTCACGTACCACATGGCGTTCGACCCGACGGAGTCGGTCGTCGTTTCGCTCAAGGAAACGGCCTCGACGCTCGTGCTGACGCTCCTGCTCGTCATCGCCATCACGTACCTCTTCCTCCAGGACTGGCGCGCGACGATCGTGCCGTCCGTGGCGATCCCGGTGGCGCTGCTGGGCGCGTTCCCGTTCATCTACGCGCTCGGGTTCTCGCTCAACACGCTGACGCTCTTCGGCCTCGTGCTCGTGATCGGCTCGCTGGTGGACGACGCCATCGTCGTGGTCGAAAACTGCCAGTCGCTCATGCAGCGCGAGAAGCTCACGCCGCGCCAGGCCGCGATCAAGTGCATGGAGCAGATCACGGGCGCCATCATCGCCACGACGCTCGTCACCGTGGCGTGCTACGTGCCGCTCGCGTTCTACGGCGGCATGGTCGGCACGATCTACGTGCAGTTCTCCGTGACGATGTGCGTCTCGCTGTGCATCTCGACGTTCGTGGCGATGACGCTCTCGCCGGCGCTCTGCTCGCTCGTGCTGCGCCCGCCGCGCGAAAAGCCGCTCAAGGTCTTCGCGCCGTTCAACCTGCTCGTGGACGGCTCCCGCCGCTTCTCCAACATGTTCGTCCGCCTGCTCGTGCGCAGGTCCTTCCTCGCCGTGGCGATCCTCGGGGCGTTCCTCTTCGGCATCCGGTACGTCGCCGGCAAGGTGCCCGGGTCGTTCCTGCCCGAGGAAGACAAGGGCGTCGTGATGTGCGACATCGGCCTGCCCGAAGGCTCCTCGCTGGAGCGCACGATGCGCTCCGTCCGCGCCTTCCGCGACAAGGTGCAGACCGTCCCGGAGCTCCAGTCCACGATGGCGATCGCGGGCTTCGGCTTCATCAGCGGCGCCGGCGAAAGCAGCGGCATGCTCATGGCCAAGCTCAAGCACTGGGACGAGCGCAAGGGCGCGGGACAGGACGTCGCCTCGCTCAAGGGCAAGATCCAGGCGCTCGGCATCACGAGCCTCGGCAAGGATCCCGACACGCGCCGCGCCGAAGCGGACGCCCGCGTGATCTGCTTCGCGCCGCCCGCGATCCAGGGCCTCGGCGCCACCGGCGGCCTGTCGATGTACCTCACCACCGACGGCTCGCTCGATTCGGCCGCCCTCGCCGCCGCGGCGGACAAGCTCGCCGCCGACATCCTCGCGCTCAAGGACAAGAACGGCCGCCCGCTCGCCGCCTCGGCGCAGAACTCGTTCGTGGCCAACACGCCGAAGTTCTACCTCGACCTCGACCGCGACAAGGCGATCAGCCTCGGCGTGAACCTCTCCTCGCTCTTCTTCACGCTCCAGACGCAGCTCGCCTCGTACTACGTCAACGACTTCAACATGAAGGGCGAGGCGTACTACGTGAAGCTCCAGAGCGAAAAGGACTACCGCGAGGCCGAAAACGGCATCCTAGCGCTGGAGGTGCCCACCGCTTCCGGCGCCACGGTCCCGCTCTCCTCGCTCGCCACGCTGCGCCACGAAACGGGCAGCCGCGTCCTCACGCGCTACAACAAGATGGACGCCGCCCGCGTGACCGCGCAGGCGCAGCCCGGCGTGCCGTCCAAGACGCTCATGGACGCGATCGAGGCGATCCCGATCCCGCAGGGCTGCTCGATCGAATGGACGGACCTGTCGTACCAGGAAAAGCAGAACGAAGGCCAGATCGTCGGCCTCATGGCGCTCGCGATGCTCTTCGCGTACCTCTTCCTCGTCGGCCAGTACGAAAGCTGGAGCATCCCGGTGCCCGTGATGCTCACGGTCGCGACTGCGGTGTTCGGCGCGATGCTCGGCGTGCTGGCGTGCTCCACGGAATGGGGCCAGAACCACGGGTTCGGCGCGGCCGGCTCGCTCTCGATCTACGCGCAGCTCGGCCTCGTCATGCTCATCGGCCTCTCCGCCAAGAACGCGATCCTCATGGTCGAATTCTCCAAGCAGGCGCGCGAGGAGGGCCATTCGATCGTGGACGCCGCCATCCAGGGCTTCAACATGCGCTACCGCGCGGTGCTGATGACGGCGTGGTCGTTCATCTTCGGCGTGATCCCGCTCGTCTGGGCCCACGGCGCCGGCGCCAACAGCCGTACCGCCATCGGCGTGACGACCTGCTGCGGCATGCTCATGGCAACGCTCGTCGGCATCATGCTCACGCCCGGCCTCTACGCCGCGATGCAGTGGCTCCGCGAACGCGTCAAGCACGCGTTCGGCATGAAGACCGCGCTCGAAATCGCCGAGGCCCGCCGCGCGGAGGACGCCGCCGCGCGCGAGGAGGCAGAGCGCCGCGAGCGCGAAATCCTCGCCCGCCGCATGGCCGAAGCCTCCTCGAAGGCCTGAGCGGCTTCTAGTCCGCGGCAGGCCGCGTGCCGTGGATCGAGACGCTCTGCACCATGCCTAGCAGGGCCATCGTCGAAATCGTGAACGACCCGCCGTAGCTCACGAACGGCAGCGGTATGCCCGTCACCGGCGTGACGCCGATCGTCATGCCCAAGTTCACGAACACGTGGACGAAGAATATCGCGAGGACGCCCGTGCAGACGAGCCGCCCCTTCTCGTCGCGCGCCGCGAGGCCCGTCGCTCCTATGCCGGCGAACACCCCGGCGAAGAGCGCGAGCAGCACGGCCGAACCGAAGAAGCCCGTTTCCTCGGCGATGACGGAAAACACGAAATCGGAACTCGAAACCGAGGCGGGGAGGTACCCGAGGATGTTCTGGGTGCCCTTCATGTACCCCTTGCCGCGCTCGCCGCCGGAGCCGACGGCGATTTCGCTCTGCCGCCTGTTCCAGCCCGCGCCGAGCGGGTCGCGCTCGGGGTGGACGAACACCAGCACGCGGTCCTTCCAGTGGCCGAAGATGAACTTGTCCGTGACGGCCTCGACCTTGGCGCGGCGCTCCGGCGGGAGCTTTTCCGGCAGGAGGATCGCGCCGAGCGCGACGGAAACCGCGAGCGCGCCGGCGAGCGTCAGCGCAAGCAGCGTCTTGCCCGAAGCGCCGGACACGAAAAGCATCGAAAACGCGGCGAAAACGACGGGTATCGCGGTGCCGAGGTCCGGCTCCGCGACGATGAGCGCGGCGGGCACCGCCGCGATCGCGAGCGCCGTCCAGAACCTGCCGCGCCCGCTGCCGGCCGTGGTGCCGGAAAGGACGAACGCGATAGTCGGCACCAGCACGACCTTCGCGGCCTCCGCGGGCTGGAAGAAGCCGAAAAGCCAGCGCCGCGCGCCCATGCCGTGCGTTTCGCCGAGTCCGGGCATGAGCACGAGCACGAGAAGCGCCACGACGGGCGGATAGGCGAGCCACGCCAGGTCGGTCCACTTGCGGTAGTCCCACCTCGCGAGGCCGGCGCCCGCGGCGAGCCCGAGCGGAATCCAGCGGAAGAGCGTCTTGCGCCAGATGAAGCGCACGGGCCCGGTGCGTATCGCGCAGGCGCTGCGGACGAAAAGAACGCCCGCCGCGAGCAACGCGAGGGCGCACAAAAGGGAAACCCAGTCGATCCGGGGGAACCGGACCGACCGGGGGAATTCGGGAGGAGCGCCTAGACGCACCCCTGGGCCACCATCGCGTCGGCGACCTTGACGAAGCCGGCGATGTTCGCGCCCACGACGTAGTTGCCCTTCTTGCCGAACTCGGCGGCGGCGTTCCAGGCGTTGTCGTGGATGGCCTTCATGATGCCCTTGAGCTTGGCGTCGACCTCCTCGGCGCTCCAGGAGAGGCGCTCGGAGTTCTGCGACATCTCGAGACCCGAGGTCGCCACGCCGCCGGCGTTGGAAGCCTTGCCCGGGCTGTAGAGGATCTTGGCCTTGACGAACTTGTCGACGGCTTCGAGCGTCGAGGGCATGTTGGCGCCCTCGCCGACGACCTTGACGCCGTTCTTGAGCAGCGTTTCGGCGTCGTCGCCGTCGAGCTCGTTCTGGCGGGCGCACGGGAACGCGCAGTCCACCGGCACGACCCACGGGCGGCCGTCCTTGTGGAACTCGACGCCCTTGCGGCCCTTCGCGAACTCTGCGAGCTCGCCGCGCTTGACCTGCTTGAGCTCCTTGATTTCGTCGATGAACGCCTGGTCCATGCCGCCCTTGACGTAGATCCAGCCGGAGCGGTCGGAGAACGTGACGGGCTTGGCGCCGAGCTGGACGAGCTTCTGGGCCGCGTACTGCGCGACGTTGCCGGAGCCGGAGATCGAGCAGACCTTGCCTTCGAGCGTGTCTTTCTTCGTCGCGAGCATGTTTTCGGCGAAGTAGACGTCGCCGTAGCCGGTCGCTTCGGGGCGGATGAGCGAGCCGCCGAAGGCGAGGCCCTTGCCCGTGAGCACGCCCGTCCACTCGTTGACGATGCGCTTGTACTGGCCGAAGAGGTAGCCGATTTCGCGGCCGCCCACGTTCATGTCGCCGGCGGGCACGTCGGTGTCCGGGCCGATGTGGCGGTAGAGCTCCGTCATGAAGCTCTGGCAGAAGCGCATGACCTCCGCGTCGGAGCGGCCCTTGGGGTTGAAGTCGGAGCCGCCCTTGCCGCCGCCCATCGGGAGCGTGGTGAGGGAGTTCTTGAAGACCTGCTCGAATCCGAGAAACTTGAGGACCGAGAGGTTGACCGTGCTGTCGAAGCGCAGGCCGCCCTTGTAGGGGCCGATCGCGCTGTTGTACTGGACGCGGTAGCCGCGGTTGACGTGGAGCTTGCCGGCGTCGTCGGTCCACGGAACGCGGAAGATGATCACGCGCTCCGGCTCGACGAGGCGTTCGAGGACTCCGGCTTCCTCGTAGACCTTCCTCTTCTTGAGAACGGGATCGAGGGAGACGAGCACTTCGGTGACGGCCTGGATGAACTCCGGCTGGTTGGGGTTTTTCGCCTTGACGTCGGCGAGGACGGTTTGTGCGTATGTCATGGTTTTTGCGCCTCGTTGCTTGTGCGCGCCCGGCGGGACCGCAACGCGCTGGTCGGTGTTTTTGTCGTTGTCGGTGTTGGCGCGCGCCCGGCGGAACCGCAACGCGCGTTCGGCCGCGGAGGATACCACGCGCCCCCGCGCGACGCAAGCGCGCGGAAACGCATTTGGCGAGGGCGGAGCCTCGCCATCAGGACTGAGAGCCTCGCCATCAGGACGCCGGGCCCGGCCGGGGCGTCAGGGAAGGCGCGGCAGGAAGCGCAGCTGGAGCGTCTGCGCGGCGTCGGGGCCGTAGGCGGCGAATTCCAGCTCGGCGTACGGCGACGGCTCGTAGTCCGGCGCGGACGCGAACACCATCGCGCGGCCAGGCGTGGCGAAAGCCCCGAGGTGCCGCGGCTCGGCGGTCTGTTCGATGGCGAACCACCCGCCGCCGCCGGATTCCGGGATTTCCACGGCGAGCGCGTCGGCGTCCGCCAGGAGCTTGCCGTGCGAATCCATCCCGGCGATGTCCATCCACGCCCACGCGCCGGTGCCCTCCGCGCCATCTCGCACCGGCGGCTTGGCGGCTCCGGCGCACGTGACGCGCATGCCGTCGAGGGGCCGGATCGCGACGCGCTCCGGCCGCGGCACCTGCGCGACGGACCACAGGCGGCGGTCGTCGTCCGGCAGCGGCTCCCCGGGCGCGACTCCCTCCGGCAGCAGCATCCGCATCCGCACGACGAGGCGGTCCGGCAGCAGCGTGAACTCGCGCTCCAGCGCGCACGTCCACTCTCCCCCGGCGGCGAACGAATGCCAGCCGGAGCGGAGCAGGACGTTGGTGGCGTCCGCGCGCACCGTTTCGAGCGGCTCGGAGTCGAACCACGCGGGCGGCGGCCACACGGCGCCGGTGTCCGTCCTTCCGGCGAACGCGCGCCAGCCCGCGCCCTGCGACCCCACCCACGTCTTTTCGCCGCCGACGTTTTTCCAGAGCGGATTCCCGGCCTCGTCGAGACCGGCGTCCGCCGCGGCGGGGTTCGCCCAGAGCGCGTTGCTCCCGCCGGGCCGGCCGAAAAACACGAGCCGCCCCGCCCACGCCGGAACTATTTCGGCGCGGATGGCGTCGTTCTGCAGCACG
>JAFUXX010000082.1 GCA_017476965.1 Kiritimatiellia bacterium
CCTCGCCGACGGCCTTGCAGTCCGCGAGCCCGGCTTTGCCGGTCGCGGCGTTGGCGCAGCCCACGTTCACCACGACGCCGCGGCAGTGGCCGCCGCGCGCGAGTTCGCGGTCGTAAAGCACGGGCGCGGCCGGCATCCTGTTGGAAGTGAACACCGCGGCGCTGGCGGCCGGCCTGTCCGAGAGCAGCATCGCCATGTCCGTGCGGCCCGCCTTGAGCCCGGCCTCCACGCCGGAGGCGAGCCACCCCTTGGCGGAAGCCGCGCCGCCGCCTTCGATCCAAGTGAAAGAGTCCTTCATTCCCGATTGGAACCTCCGCGCCGAATGATACCACAACGCCCGGCCCGAATCCACGCGCCGCCGCCCCCGGACCGGCCTCCGTGCAGAATTTTCTTGCTTTCGGCCGCGCGAAAGGGTACATTGCAGCCGTTGACGGCCAAAATCGCCCCTTCAGCCATGCAAGAAAAAGAAACTCCGGCCGCGCCGGCCCGCAAACCGGCCATGCCCGTCTCCCCCTCCACGATCCTCGGGTTGCTGCTCATCGTGGCGGCGCTGGCGCTGTACGTCCGCGAAACCAAGGCCAACAGGGCCCGCGAAACGGGGCTTGCCGTCGTGAAGGCGGTTTCGGCCGCGCCCGTGATGGGCATGGGCCTCAGGGCCGCGCCGTCCGCGCCGTCCTCCAACGACCCGATCTACGAGCCGTGCTCGCCCGAGGTGGGCTCCAACGTCCTCGCGCGCCTCGGCCAGGCGCTTCCCGCCCGCCGCGGCGCGCGGCCGGACTCCAAGGCGTACGACGTGTTCCTCTTCCTCGCGGACCGCTCCCGCGTGTACCTCAAGGCGCGTCGCGTCCCGGGGTCGGACGACGTCTACGTCTCCATGCTCAAGTCGCGCGACGGCGCGTTCCCCGCCGCCGGCGCGCCGGAGTTCGCCCCGGCGCTCGTCCACGGCCTGGCCGGCCTGCTCGACGAAATCGATTCCGGCAGCCTGTCCACGATCCGCAAGGCGCGCAAGCTCCCCGTTCCCGATTCGTACGCGATGCTCGCTCGCGAAGCAGGCGACCACGGGTTCGACGAGGCGTCGATGGCGGACCCCGCCGCCGGCCTCGCCGTCCTCGCCGCCGCGGAACTCGACGGCATCGCGATCGCGGCGCAGGCGGACGAAGGCCGCAAGCCCCCGACCGTCGTGCTGCCCGGCGCCGCGCTCTCCGAGCTCCAGGCCGCGTTCGCCAAGGCGAAGACTCTGCCGATGCCCGATCGCGCGATCGAAGGTGACGATTACGTCATGTTCGTCCTCTTCCCGGACCGCACGCGCCTCGCGCTCCGGGTCGCCGTTCCGTCGGGCGAAGGTTCGGCGGACGCCATGATCGGCTTCGTGGACCAGTCCGTCGATCCCGAGAGCGGCGAAACGCGCACCGTCGTCACCGCCCCGGCGCTCGTGCCCGGAATCGGCCCCGCGATCTCCCGCGTCGCCGGTCTTGCCGAAGGCGCGGCGGCGGCGGGCGAAGGGTCCGGGGCCCTGGTCGGGGCGGGAGTTCCGGCGGCCGGAAACTGACGCATCCTCCGTCCCGCTTTTCCGTGGTTCCGCTGTATCTCGCTCCGCTCCGCGGGGTGACGCTCGCGCCGTTCCGGCGCGCCCTCTTCGCCCGCTTCGGCGGCGTGGACGGCGCGCTCGCCCCTTTCGCCTCTCCCGGCGGCGGCAAGGTGCCCGAGCGGATTTTCGCCGACGTCGCAGGCTGCGCCGGCGCGGTGCCGTCCGTCACGCCGCAGGTGATTGGCAAGGACCCCGCCGCGCTGCGCGAAGCCGCGAAGACGCTCCGCGGCATGGGCTTCGCCCGCATGAACCTCAACGCCGGGTGCCCGTGGAAGTTCGTCGCCAGGAAGGGCAGGGGATGCGGCCTGCCCGAGAATCCCGACGCTTTCAGGCGGATGCTCGAAGCGGGGTGCGAAGCGATGCCCGGCGGGTTCTCCGTGAAAATCCGCCTCGGCTGGCATTCCCCGGACGTCCTCGCCGCGCGCGCCGCGCTGCTGAACGAGTTCCCGCTCGAATCCGTGACGGTCCACCCGCGCACCGGCGACCAGATGTACGGCGGCGCGGCGGACCTCGACGCGTTCGCTTCAGTGTTCCACCTGTTGCGCGCGCCGGTCGTGTACAACGGGGACGTCTTCCGCGCGGAGGACGCGGTCCGCGTCGTGAAGCGCGTTC
>JAFUXX010000083.1 GCA_017476965.1 Kiritimatiellia bacterium
CGCCGAGCGCGACGAGCGCGTCCGAAGAGTCCGTGGAAGCGGCGAGGGCGGCGGCCTTGGAAAAGGCGTTTTCGGCCGCGCGGTTGTGGCCGGCCATGAGGTTGGCCATGCCGAGGTTGTACCAGGCGTCGGTCTCGCCCTTGTTGGCCCTCGCGGCCGCGCGCAGGAGCGGGATCGCTTCCTCGAAACGCCCTTCGGACAGCGCGCGCTGGCCTTCGGCCACCGCGACGGCGGGAGGGACGCGCGAACACCCTGCTGCTGCGGCGGCGAGCGACGCGGCAGCCAGGAGCGCCCGGACGTGGATTCGTGGCGTGGGGGGGAGTTTCATGGTTCTAAAAATCCGTGCGCGCGCAGTATACCGCGAACCGCCCGCGGAATCCAGTCTTGCCGGGGAGCGCGGTCTTGGGGTATCCTTTCCGCGTCCGCCGCGCACCGCGGCGCGCATTTCCCGAAAAACGATGAAACCTTCCCCGAACTACGTCTTCTGGTTCGCAACCGGCTCCCAGGACCTCTACGGCGACGAATGCCTGAAAACCGTCGCGGCCCACTCGCAGGAGATGGTCGCCGGCCTCAACGCCTCCGGCGCCCTGCCGTTCCCGGTGGTCTGGAAGCCGACGCTCATCGACTCGCGCTCGATCGAAGGAACGCTGCAGGCCGCGTCGGACGACCCCGCGTGCGCCGGCGTCCTGCTCTGGATGCACACCTTCTCCCCCGCGAAGATGTGGATACACGGGCTCCAGCGCTGCCGCAAGCCGCTGCTGCACCTGCACACGCAGTTCAACCGCGAGATCCCGTTCGCGGACATCGACATGGACTTCATGAACACGAACCAGTCGGCCCACGGCGACCGCGAGTTCGGGCACATGATGACGCGCATGGGCATCCCGCGCAAGGTCGTGGCCGGGCACTGGACGGACCCGCTCGTCCGCGCCAAGATCGCCTCGTGGATGCGCACCGCGGTCGGCGTGGTGGAGAGCGCGCACCTCAGGGTCGTCCGCTTCGGCGACAACATGCGCGACGTGGCGGTGACGGAGGGCGACAAGGTCGAGGCGGAGCTGAAGTTCGGCTGGTCGATCGACGCCTACGACGTTTCCGACATGGCGGAATACGCGAACGCGGTACCGGCGGCCGACGTCGAAGCGCTCACGGACAAGTACTACGAGGACTACGACGTCATCTTGGAAGGGCGCGACCCCGCGGAGTTCCGCCGCCACGTCGCCGAACAGGCCCGTATCGAGCTCGGGCTGCGCGCGTTCCTCGACGGCCACGACTACCAGGCGATCGTCACCAACTTCCAGACGCTCGGCGGCCTCAAGCAGCTGCCCGGCCTCGCGATCCAGCGTCTGATGGCCGACGGCTACGGCTTCGGCGCGGAAGGCGACTGGAAGACCGCCGCGATGGTGCGCCTCCTCAAGGCGATGGCCGCCGGCTTGAAGGACCCCAAGGGCTCGTCGTTCATGGAGGACTACACCTACCACCTCGCGCCCGGCGCGGAGGCGATCCTCCAGGCGCACATGCTCGAAGTCTGCCCGTCGATCGCCGCCGCGAAGCCAGCGATCAAGGTCGATTTCCTCTCGATGGGCCAGCGCGAAGACCCGGCGCGCCTCGTCTTCACTTGCAAGCCCGGCGCCGGCACGGCCTGCTCGCTCGTGGACCTCGGCCACCGCTTCCGCCTGATCGTGAACGCGGTCGAGTGCCTGCCGCAGGACGTCCCGATGCCCAAACTCCCGGTAGCTTCCGCTCTCTGGAAGCCGCTGCCCGACCTCGCCACGGCGGCCGAGGCGTGGATTTACGCCGGCGGCGCGCACCACACCGCGTTTTCGCTCGACCTCTCGCCCGAGCAGATTCTCGACTGGGGCGACGCCATGGGCGTCGAAACCGTCCTCATCGACAAGGACACCTCGCTCCGCGCCTTCCGCAACGAACTGCGCTGGAACGAGGCCGCGTTCCGCTAGGCCGCCGCCCGCCGCCCGCACCGCCACCGTCCTTACCGGACCGCGATGAAAAAGCGCCACGCCGCCGCGAACGCCACG
>JAFUXX010000084.1 GCA_017476965.1 Kiritimatiellia bacterium
CGGACATGCGCGTCACGAGCGCGCCGGCGTTGCGGCCGGCCCCGCGGGCGACGGAGAGGAGCGAACGGGCGAGCGCGCGCGCCTCGCGCGGGGTCTTCATGAACGCGCCGGAGCCGCATTTGACGTCGAACACGAGCGTCCCGGCGCCCTCGGCGAGCTTCTTCGAGAGGATGCTGGCCGTGATGAGGGGGATGGAAGGCACCGTGCCCGTGACGTCGCGCAGGGCGTAGAGCTTGCGGTCGGCGGGCGCGAGGCGGGACGTCTGGCCGACGATCGAGCAGCCGACGTCGCGCACGACGCGGCGGAAGCGGGCCGCGGAGAGCCCGGCGTCGTAGCCGGGGATGGATTCGAGCTTGTCGAGCGTGCCGCCGGTCGTGCCGAGACCGCGGCCGGAAATCATCGGCACCGACACGCCGCACGCGGCGACGAGTGGCGCGAGGGGGAGGGAGACCTTGTCGCCGATGCCGCCGGTGGAGTGCTTGTCGGCGGTGGGGCGGGAGAGGGCGTCCCAGGAGAGGGAATCGCCGGAGCGGCGCATGGCGTCGGTGAGCGCCAGCGTCTCGGCGGGGGACATGCCGCGGAAGTAGACGGCCATCGCGAACGCGGCCATCTGGTAGTCGGGGATGGCGCCGGCCGAGTACCGTGCGATCCATTCGCGGATGTCGGCATCGGACAGCTCGCGGCCGTCGCGCTTCGCTTCGATCGTCCACTGCGGGACGAAACCGTCGTTTTCCATGAAGTCGGTCCTCCGGCCCTGCGCCCGTCGCGCCGGCCGCTCCCAAGGATAGCCAAAACCCCCCGCGTCCGCAAACGCCGCCCCGCATGTTCCGCGCAGCGCCGGAAACGGCGCTGCCGGGCGGGGTTTCGCGGGCCCCGAAGGGGCCCGCGCGGCGGAGGGCATTTTTCGCTTGATTCGGTTCGGGCCTTTTGGTATCCTTTGCGCCCGTCTACGCGAAAAACGCCATAATACAACCATGCCCACAATCAACCAGCTTGTCCGCAAGGGCCGCAGTTCGCTTGCCAAGAAGAGCAAGTCGCCGGCCTTGAAGAACTGCCCCCAGCGCCGCGGCGTGTGTCTTCTCGTGAAGACCCAGACCCCGAAGAAGCCGAACTCCGCGTTGCGCAAGGTGTGCCGCGTCCGCCTCACGACGGGCTACGAAGTGACCGCGTACATCGGCGGCGAAGGGCACAACCTGCAGGAGCACAGCGTGGTGCTCGTCCGCGGCGGCCGCGTGGCGGACCTTCCGGGCGTGCGCTACCACGTCGTGCGCGGCGCGCTCGACTGCCTGGGCGTGAACGGCCGCAAGCAGGGCCGCTCCAAGTACGGCATGAAGCACGGCAAGTAATCGGCAACGCCAACCGGAGTCAAGAAAATGTCCCGCAGGAAGAACGGCGCGTCGATGAAGCGCGCGCACGAAGTCGACCCGAAGTACGGCAGCGAGCTCGTCTCGCACATGACCAACCATTTCATGCGCAAGGGCAAGAAGTCGACGGCCCAGCGCATCGTCTACGGCGCCCTCGACGAGCTTGCCGGCAAGGTCGAAGGCAAGGAGATCCTGGAAGTCCTTGACGCGGCGGTCAACAACATGAAGCCGCGGGTGGAGGTGAAGAGCCGCCGCGTGGGCGGCGCCTCGTACCAGGTGCCGGTCGAGATCAAGCCCGCGCGCCAGCTCGCGCTCGCGCTGCGCTGGCTCGTGCAGTACGCTTCCGGCCGCCGCGGAATGGGCATGCCCAAGGCGGTCGCGGCCGAGCTGCTCGACGCGTACAACAACACGGGCAACGTGATCAAGAAGCGCGACGACACGCACAAGATGGCGCAGGCCAACCGCGCCTTCGCGCACTACGGGTTCTAGCCCGTTTCCCTTTCCCGGCCGCGTGCGCCGCAAGGCGCCACGCGGCCGCGCCCGCCCCGGAAGGGCGGACTTGACGGCTCTTTGACAACACAACGGTACGGAACTTTCTCTCCGGAGAAAACGACGATGGGCGGCGAACCCGACAAAAACGGCACGGCCAGGCGCGGCGCGGCGGCACCCTCCAACGGGCGCTCGCACGAGCTGCGCGACGTGCGCAACATCGGGATCGTCGCGCACATCGACGCCGGGAAGACCACGGTTTCGGAGCGCATCCTCTTCTACGCCGGGGCGATCCACAAGCTCGGCGAGGTCCACGAAGGCACGGCCACGATGGACTGGATGGAGCAGGAGCGCGAACGCGGCATCACCATCACCTCCGCCGCCATCACGTGCGAGTGGATGGGCAAGCAGGTGAACCTCATCGACACGCCCGGCCACGTCGACTTCACGGTCGAAGTGGAGCGCGCGCTGAGGGTGCTGGACGGGGCGATCGGCGTCTTCTGCGCCGTCGCGGGCGTCCAGCCGCAGTCCGAAACGGTCTGGCGCCAGGCCGACCGGTATTCCGTCCCCCGCATCGCGTTCGTCAACAAGATGGACCGCATGGGGGCGGATTTCGGCCGCGTCGTGGAGCAGATAAAGGGCAAACTCAAGGCAAACGCGGTGCCGCTGCAGCTTCCCGTCGGCGCCGCGGAGACGTTCACGGGCGCGATCGACCTGGTGTCGATGAAAGCCGTGACGTACCGGGACGAGGACCTCGGCAGCGAGCCGCAGGTCGGCGACGTCCCGGAAGGGCTGCGCGCGGACGCGGAAGCGGCGCGCGAAGCGATGCTCGAATCTGTCGCGGAGGCGGACGACGCCTTCGCGGACCTCTATCTCGGCGGCGGGGCGATAGAAGCGGGCGAAATCCACGCGGCGGTCCGCCGCGCGACGATCGCCCGCAAAATGGTTCCGGTGCTGTGCGGGACCGCGCTGAAGGACAAGGGGGTGCAACCTCTCCTCGACGCGGTGGCGAGATACCTGCCCTCGCCGCTGGACGTCCCGCCGGTGACCGGCACCGAAATCAGGACGGGCAAGACCGTCTCGCGCCCGGCGGCCGACGACGCGCCGCTTTCGGGCCTGGTTTTCAAGGTGGCCGCTGACCCCTATCTCGGCCGCCTGCTGTACGTGAGGGTCTACTCCGGCGTTCTGCGCAAGGGCGCGAACGTCTGGAATCCGAGGACCCGGACGAGGGACCGCGTGATGCGGCTCATTCGGATGCATTCGAACGAGCAGATCGACGCGGACGCGATTTTCTCCGGCGAGATCGGCGTGATGGGCGGCATCGGGAAATTCACGACGGGCGACACCGTCTGCGCCGAGCAGGCGCAGATCGCGCTCGACCGCATAGAATTCCCGGAGCCGGTGATGTTCATGGCGATCGAGCCGAAAACCCGTGCGGACAAGGAGAAGCTCGAAGGGGCGCTCAAGGCGCTTTCCGACGAGGATCCGACGTGCCGCGTGCGGGTGGACGGCGAAACCGGCCAGACCATCGTCAGCGGGATGGGCGAGTTGCACCTCGAGATCCTGCGCGACCGCCTGCTGCGGGAATTCAAGGTTCCCGCGAACACGGGCAAGCCGATGGTTTCGTACTACGAAACGGTAACCGCCGAAGCGGCCGGACGCCACACGTTCGACCGCGAAATCGGCGGCAAGCGCCAGGCGGCCACGGTGGAACTCGTCGTTTCGCCGGGTCCGCGCGGCAAGGGCAACCTCGTCGAGGTTTCCCCGCCGCGCGGCACCATCCCGCCTGAATTCCGGGTCCCCGTCGAGCAGGGGATCCGGGACGCGATCCTCACGGGCGTACTCGCCCGTTTCCCGATGCAGGACGTCGTCGTCCGGGTGACCGGCGGCGGCATCCTCGACGCCGACTCGGCGACGGAAACGGCGTTCCGCACCGCTGCGATCATGGCGTTCCGGGAGGCCGCGGAGGCCGCCCGGCCGGAACTGCTCGAACCGATAATGTCGGTCCAGCTCGTGACGCCGCCGGAGTTCACCGGCGACCTCATGGGCGACCTCAACGCCCGGCGGGGGCAGGTTCGCGAGATGGAGACGCGCGGCGACGCGCAGACCATCGACGCGGCCGTGCCGCTGGCCGAGATGTTCGGGTACGCGACCGCGATCCGGTCCCTCTCCCGGGGCAGGGCCTCCTACTCCATGGAACCGGAACTTTTCGCGGTGGCGCCCGCCGCCGTCAAGGAATCAATCCTGAACAGGTAACGCAACACAATGCAGAGTCAACGCATCAGAATCCGCATGCAGGCCTACGACCACCGGGTCCTCGACCAGGCCGTCTCCGAGATCGTCGAGACGGCCAGGGGCACCGGCTCGCAGGTCGTCGGACCCATCCCGCTGCCCACGCGCGTCGAGCGGTTCACGGTGAACCGCAGCCCGCACGTGAACAAAAAGTCCATGGACCAGTTCGAGATGCGCACGCACAAACGCGTGTTCGACATCGTCGGACCCACCGCGAAGACGGTCGAGGAGCTCAAGAAGCTCAACCTCCCCGCCGGCGTGGACATCACGATCAAGATCTAGGAGCGTCCCGATGCAAGGTTTGATAGGCAAAAAGATTGGGATGACGCAGATCTGGGACAAGGACGGAGTCCGCGTCCCCGTCACGGTCATCGAAGCGGGCCCGTGCCCGGTAGTGCAGGTGAAGACCGCCGCGACCGACGGCTACGACGCCGTCCAGCTCGGCTGGGCCCCGCAGAAGGCGTCGCGCCTCTCCAAGGCCGAAGTCGGCCACGCGAAGAAGGCCGGGCTCGAAACGCCCGTGCGCGTCCTGCGCGAGTTCAAGGCCGACGCCGGCGACGAAGCGGCCCCCGGCAAGGTGTTCACGGTCAAGGACGTCTTCGACGGCGTCGGTTTCGTGGACGTCGTCGGCACGAGCGTGGGCAAGGGCTTCATGGGCGTCATGCGCCGCCACGGCTTCGCCGGCGGCCCCAAGACCCACGGCGGCCACGTGAAGCGCCGCCCGGGCTCCATCGGCATGCGCCAGACCCCCGGCGCCACCGAGAAGGGCCACCCGATGGGCGGCGACACCGGCGACCGCCGCTGCACCGTGCAGAATCTCAAGCTCGAACAGGTCCGTCCGGAGCAGAACCTGCTCCTCGTGCGCGGCTCCGTTCCCGGCCCCCGGGGAGCCATGGTGCTCGTCCGCAAGGCCCTCAAGAAGGAGGTGAAGGCGTAATGGCCACGATCAAGATGTTCGGAACCGACGGCAGCGAAAAGGGCGCCGTCGAAGTGAAGGACGAAGCGCTCGTCCTCGACCGCGGCGAACAGGCCGTGCGCGACGCCGTCGTGGCGCGCGCCGCCGGCTGCCGCGCCGGGACCGCTTCCTCCCTCGCCAAGGGCGAAGTGAACGGCTCCAACAAGAAGCCGTGGAAGCAGAAGGGCACGGGCCGCGCCCGCGCCGGCCTCAAGCAGTCGCCCG
>JAFUXX010000085.1 GCA_017476965.1 Kiritimatiellia bacterium
CCCGGAGCCGGAACGGCGACGGGGCGGCTCGCCGTCGCACGGAACAGCGCGCCGTGCGCTCTGGATGCCGCGGCGAGGGGGAAAGCGCGGTCTGTCGCGGCGGCACGCCGCCGCGACAAACCGCTGGTTTGGAATCCGTGGGCAGCCCATTTTTCGGTTGCAAACCGGGGGGCGTTGCCGTAGAGTTTCCCCGCCCGCGGGGTCCCGGCGGTTGCCGGACGGCCATTGACGGGCGGTCGAACAAAAGAACGGCGCGCCGCCGCCGCTAAACCACGGCACGAAGGACGACTCCACCATGCGCAAAGGCATTCTGGCTCTTCCCGTCACCGCCCTGCTTCTCGCGGGCTGCTCCAAGGACAAGGAAACGCTCCACGTCTTCACCTGGGCCGACTACGTCGACCCCGATCTCGTGGAGAGATTCGAGTCCGAAAACGACTGCCAGGTCAAAATCGACATATTCGATTCCAACGAGGCGATGCTGGCAAAGCTCCAGGCCGGAGCCAACGGCTACGACGTCATCTTCCCGTCGAGCTACATGGTCGCCAAGCTCGCGCGCGACGGCATGCTCGAAAACCTCCGTCTCAAGGGCGTGCTCGACGACCCGATGCGCCTGCCCAACATCCAGCACATCGATCCGGCCTACCGCAACTGCGCGCTCGATCCGGACATGGAGTACGGCGTGCCGTACATGGTGACGTACACGGGCATCGCGTGGCGCGACGACAAGGAGCCGCTCAAGAGCGCCCCGCCCGCCAAGTCCTGGCGCGTCCTCTCCGACCGGCCTGACCTCAAGGGCCGCATCACGATCCTCGACGACATGCGCGAAACGCTCGGCGCCGCGCTCCGCCTCAACGGCTGCAGCATCAACACCACCAATCCGGCCGACCTCGCCAAGGCGCGCGACACCGTGATCGAGTGGAAGAAGAACATCGCAAAGTTCGAGAACGAGCAGTACAAGGGCGGCATCGCCGGCGGCGAGTTCCTCCTCGTCCACGGCTACAGCGGCGACATCGGGCAGACGCAGCTCGATTCCGACGGCGCGCTCGCCCCCGACCTCAACCACGTCCGCTTCTTCCTCCCCGAAGAGGGCTTCTCCCTCTCCTGCGACGAAATGGCCGTGCCCGTCTCCGCTCCCAACAAGGAGCTGGCGTACAAGTTCATCAACTTCCTCCACGATCCCGAGGTCGCGGCCCAGAACATGCAGTACACCGCGTACTGGTGTCCCAACGCCGCCGCCAAGCGCATCCTCGAGCGCGAGGATCCGGAAATGGCCGCCAACCCGATGATCTTCCCTTCGGAGGCGGATCTCGCCCGCGGCGAAGTGATCGGCGACCTCGGCGACGCCCTCGCGCTCTACACCAAGGCGTGGGACGAAGTGAAGGCCTCCGAAAACAAGTAGCGCCCCCTCCCCGCAAGGCGACGTGAACGCAACTGCGATCGCCAACCTCCCCCGCCGCGCCGCAATGCTCCGCGCAATCCGCGCCGAGCTCGACGCGGCGGGCTTTTTCGAGGTCGAGACCCCGGTCCGCATCCCGGCGCCCGCCAACGAGCCGCACATCCTGCCGCCGCCGAGCGGGCGCGCCTTTCTCCGCGCTTCTCCCGAGTTGCAGATGAAGCGCCTGCTCGCCCGCGGCGCGGGCCGAATCTACCAGATCGGCCCGTGCTTCCGCGAGGGCGAACGCGGCGCCCGCCACGCTCCCGAGTTCTCGATGCTGGAGTGGTACCGCGCGCCCGGCACGTGCGGGGAGGTGCTCGACGATTGCGTCCGCCTCCTCCGCGCCGCCTGCCGCGCCGTGAACGGCGGCGCCGAAACGGCCCCGCCGTCGCAGGACGCCCCCCGCGGCGTGGACCTCTCCCGCCCGCCCGAAATCGTCCCCGTCCGCGAGGCGTACCGCAAATGGGCGGGCTGGGACCCCGTCGCGGCGTGGGACGCCGAACGCTTCGACATCGACATGGCGCTCCGCGTGGAGCCTTCCCTCCCGCGCGACCGCGTCGTCGTCCTGACCGAATACCCCGCCCAGGCCGCGTCGCTCGCGCGCTTGAACCCTTCCGACCCGCGCGTCGCGGAGCGCTGGGAGGCCTACGCCCGCGGCATCGAGCTCGCCAACGCGTTCGGCGAGCTGTGCGACCCAGCGGAGCAGCGCCGCCGCTTCGAAGCCGCCCGCGCCGAAAAGTCCGCGCTCGGCGAAACGCCCATGCCGATCGACGAAGACTTCCTCCGCGACTTGGCGTCCATGCCCCCGGCCGGCGGCGCCGCGCTCGGCGTCGACCGCCTAGCGATGGTCGCGCTCGGCGCGGAGGAAATCGACGAAGTCCGCGCGTTTCTTCCTCCCGTCGGCGCGTTGTGGTAGGATTCCCCGCGCAATGACAAGGACTTTCGTTTTCGACATGGACGGGACGCTCTACGACGACGTCCCCGTCTACCCCGCCGCCGCAGAAGCCGCGTTCGAAATCGGCGCGCGTCTCGCGGGCGTCTCCAGGGAAACTTTCGCCGCCGCGGTCAAGCGCGCGTTCGACTGGCAGTTCTCCACTTACCCGGAGTATCCCGGCGTCCACGGCCGCTTCACGCGCTTCCAGCGCGCGATGGAGGACCTCGGCAAGAACCCCGTTCTCGGCTTGGCCGTCGCAAACCGCTACTGGGAAAAGTTCCTCGAAACGGTGCGCCCGCGCCCGGACGCCGCCGCGCTCCTCGCCGACCTGCGCGCCCGCGGCGTCCGCATCGGCCTCGGCACCAACATGTCCGCCGACTGGCAGCTTGCCAAACTCGAACGCCTCGGCCTCGGCCAATGCTTCGACTTCGTCGTTTCGAGCGAGGAGGCCGCAGCGGAAAAGCCGTCGCCCGCGTTTTTCGACATGGTCGCCGAAAAGTCCCGCTGCGAACGGAGCGCAATCCTCTTCTGCGGCGACAACCTCGACCTCGACGCGCGCGCCGCGAAGGCCGTCGGAATGCGCGGCGTGTGGCTCGCGGCCGGGCCGGACAGCAAGCCGGAGGACGCCCCGGACGTCGAGGCCGTGAAAACCCTCGGCGACCTGCGCGGCCTCGTGCCCGAAATCTTCGCGAAGCCGTGAAAACGTCCGATTTCGACTACGAGCTGCCCCAGCGCCTCATTGCGCAGGTCCCCCCGCGCGAGCGCGGCGTTTCCCGGATGCTCGTGCTGCACCGCGAGGACGGTTCGCTGGAGCACCGCCACGTCGGCGACCTGCCCGACTACCTCGCGCCCGGCGACCTCGCCGTGTTCAACGACACCCGCGTCTTTTCCGCCCGCGCCTTCGGCCGGTGGGAGGACTCCCCCGGCCGCGTCGAAGTCCTCTTCGTCGAGCCTTCCGGCACCGCGCCCGGCGCGTGGCAGGCGCTCTGCAAGTCTTCCCGCCCCGCCAAACCCGGGCGCCGGATGCTCCTCGCGGACGGCGCCATCCGCGCCGAAATACTTTCCAAGGACGACTCCGACGGCCACCTCGAACTCGCGCTCGAATGCGACGGCGACTTCTTCGAAATCCTCGACCGCGCCGGCGTCCCGCCCGTTCCGCCCTACATCCGCCGCGGTCCCGGCGACCCTCTCACCCACCTCGACCGCGAGCGCTACCAGACGGTCTACGCACGCGAAACCGGCGCCGTCGCGGCCCCCACCGCCGGCCTGCATTTTTCGCGCGAACTGCTCGCGCAAATGGACGCCAAGGGCATCCGCCGCGCGTTCGTCACGCTGCACGTCGGCCCCGGGACGTTCCGCCCCGTGAAGACGGAGGACGTCGAATCGCACGTGATGGACTCCGAGCGCTACGAGGTTCCCGAAGCGACAGCGGCCGCGTGGGCCGAAACCCGCGCGCGCGGCGGCAAGGTCCTCGCCGTCGGCAGCACTTCGGTCCGCACGCTCGAAACCGTCGCGGCGGCGAACGCCGGAAGGATCGTGCCCGGCAAAGGGCGCTCGACTCTCTTCGTCCGCCCGCCCTACGATTTCCTCGCGACGGACCGCATCCTCACGAATTTCCACCTCCCGAAGTCGACGCTGCTCATGATGATGTCCGCCTTCGCCGGACGCGAAAACATGCTGCGCGCCTACGCCGAGGCGGTCCGGATGGAGTACCGGTTCTACAGCTATGGCGACTGCATGCTCATCGTCTAGCGCCGCAGCGCTCCGCGCAGCGTTCGCCGCCGTCGCAGTCGC
>JAFUXX010000086.1 GCA_017476965.1 Kiritimatiellia bacterium
CGGCGCGTCGCGCACTGGAAGTTGGCGTAGCCGCGCCTGTCCGCGCCTGTCCGCGCCGCGCCGCGCGGCGGCTCCAATCAGCCCTTGTCGCCGCCGAAGCCGAGCGACACCGATGCGCCGAATTTGGACCGCACGGAATCGACCGCGCGGAAAAGCGCGTCGCGGCGTCCGGCCAGCGCCGCCGCGGGGTCCGCGCCGAAGAGGTCGCCCTCCCGGTCCGGCGGCGTTTCCGTGAAACCGGCCACTCCGAACCCGACGAGCCGAACGGGCCTGCGCGGCATGGACTTGCGGAAGAGCGCGAGCGCGGTTTCGCGGTACGTCATGTCGTCGCGGCTCGGCACCGGGAACTTCTCCTGTCGCGTGACGGTGCGGAAGTCGTCCGTGCGCAGCTTGAGCTTGCCCGTCGCCGCCCACCGCCCCGCGGCGCGCACCTGCCGCGCGACGTCGGACGCGAGCTCCACGAGCGTCCGCTCCACGGCGGCGGCGTCCGATTCGTCTTCGGGGAAAGTGTGCTCGCGCGAAATAGATTTCTCTTCGCGCTCGGTTTCGACGCGGCGCGGGTCGCGGCCGAACGAAAGCTCGGAGAGCGCTTCGGCCGCGGCTTCGCCGAACCACGCCGCGAGGTGTTCGCGGCGCGTCTTCTGCACGTCGCCGATCGTCGTTATCCCGCGGAGCCGCAGCGCTTCGCCGAGTTTCTTGCCCACGCCGAAAATCCGGCCGACGGAAAGCGGCGCGAGGAAGCGCGCGATTTCGTCCGGCGTGTCCGGAACGACCGTGAGGCCGTCCGGCTTGTCGAGGTCCGACGCGAGCTTGGCGAGGAACTTGTTGGGCGCGACGCCGACGGACGCGGTGAGCCGCAGCTCGCGGGCGATGTCCGCCCGGATCGAGCGCGCGATCGACACCGAATCGCCGAACACGAGCCCGGCGCCGGAGACGTCGAGGAACGCTTCGTCGCACGAAAGCCCCTCGACGAGCGGCGTGTAGCGCTCGAAGATGCGGAACACGGCGGCGGACGCCGCATGGTACCGCTCGAAATCCGGGTAGAGGAAAACGCCCTGCGGGCAGAGCCGGTACGCTTCGCGCGACGGCATGGCGGAATGCACCCCGAACCTGCGCGCCTCGTAGGAGCACGTGGAAACCACTCCGCGCTCGTGCGGCCCGGCGCCGACTATGACGGGCTTGCCGCGCAACTCCGGCCTGTCGCGCTGCTCGACGGACGCGAAAAAGGCGTCCATGTCCACGTGCAGTATCGGCCGGGTCTCCATCGGCGTCAGAACGGCAGGCCCATGTCCACGAACTCGGCTTCGATCCCGAATTTTCCGGCGATCCATTCCGCGACGGCGCGCGGCCCGAAGCGCTCGGTGGCGTAGTGGCCCGCCGCGGCGAAGTCGATGGGCTGCGCGAGGAGCGCGTTCCAGTCCTTGAGCCCGATTTCGCCCGTGAGGAAGCAGTCGATCCCGGCGTCGCAAGCCTGCGGGAACTCGTCCGCCCCGCCGCCGCTCACGACGCACGCGGTGCGCACTTCGCCCCTGCCGCCGTCGAACGCCTCGAACCGCCCGCCCGGGCAGATCGCGCGGAATTTCGCCTTGACCCCGGTCCACGGCAGCGGCGCCGGGAAGCGGCCGCGCACGCCGATGCGGAAGCCGGCGTACTCCGCGAACGGTTCGACGTCCACGAGCCCGAGCGCGCGGGCGATGCAGGCGTTGTTGCCGAGGACGGGATGGGCGTCGAGAGGCAGGTGCGCGGCGTAGAGCGCGGTGCCGGATTTCACGAGCGGCGCGACGAGCGCGTAGTTCGCGCCGGCGATGCGCCGCAGCGAAGAGCCCCAGCTTATGCCGTGGTGGACGAAAAGCATGTCCGCCCCGCGGCGCGCGGCCTCTTCGTAAAACGCCACGGAGGCGTCCACCCCGCAGCAGACTTTCGCCACGCCCTCCGGCGCGCCCCAAACCTGGAGGCCGTTGTTGGAGGGGTCGCCCTGGAAGCGGGCGAGCCCGAGCTCCGCGTCGAGCGCCGCGACGATTTCGCCGAGCGGCACGCGCCTCCGCGCGCCGTTTTCCGCGTTCTTGCTCATGCCGAAACGGGCTCCACGCGCGCCTCGCCGTTTTCGCCGATCCACGCCGGATCCTGCGTCCACCTCGCGGCGCCGGCGGCGAGGGACGCCGGCACGTCGATGATGCGCTGGTTGGAGCTGCCGCGGAAAAGCAGCAGCCTGTCCGCGCGGTTGCGGACGAACGGGCCGTCCACCATCACGTCCACCGAGCGCAGGAGGCGCATGACGCCGGCGTCGGTCTTGCCGCGCTCCAGCAGGGCCTCGAACGTGTAGCCCGTGTAGACGGCGATGTCGTAGCGCGGGCGGAGCATTTCGGCGAGATCCGCGAGGGCGTCAGCCTGGGCGAACGGCTCGCCGCCGGAGAACGTGACCCCGGTGTCGAGAACGGTGTCGAAAATCCTGTCGCGCACCTGCGCGGGCGTGACCTCCTCCCCGCCCTCGAACGGCCAGGTCTGCGGATTCTGGCAGCCGGGGCAGTGGTGGGGACAGCCCTGCACGAACACGACGCAACGCAGGCCGGGTCCGTCCGCGATGCCGTCGCGGTCGAACCCGGCCAGGCGTAGCGTGCGCCCCTTCGCGGCGCTAGGCTCCGGCTCCGCCATCGCCGGAAAGTCCGTGCTTGACGCGGTCGTGTTCCTCGGCGCGCTTGGCGTCGTTGAACCGGTCGAGCGTCCCGACGAGGTAGCCGGTGATGCGGCGGATGCGTTCGAACTTGATCAGTTCGTCGCTTTCGCGGCGGCCGCACTTGGGGCAGACGTCGCCGATCACGCCGTTGTAGCCGCAGACGGGGTCGCGGTCGACGGGGTGGTTCACGGAGCCGTAGCCGATCCCGGCGTCGTGCATCGCGCGGATCACGGACTCGAACGCCTTGACGTTGCGGGCCATGTCGCCGTCGAGCTCGACGTACGTGATGTGGCCGGCGTTGGTGAGCGCGTGGTACGGCGCCTCCTTGCGGATCTTGTCGATCGCGGAAATCTTGTAGTACACCGGCACGTGGAAGGAGTTGGTGTAGTACTCGTGTTCCGTCACGCCGGGGATGATGCCGTAGCGCTTCTTGTCCATGCGGATGAAGCGGCCGGAGAGGCCTTCGGCGGGCGTCGCGAGGCAGGTCCAGTTGAGCTTCGTCTTGCGCGCCATGCCGTCGCAGAATTCGCGGATGTGGCGCACGATCGCGAGGCCCTTCTCCTGCATCTCGTCGCTTTCGCCGTGGTGGCGGCCGTAGAGCGACACGAGCGTTTCGGCGAGGCCGATGAAGCCGATCGAGAGCGTGCCGTGCTTGATCACCTCGCGGACTTCGTCGTTCCAGTGCAGCTTGTCGCTGTCGAGCCACACGCCCTGGCCCATGAGGAACGGGAAGTTCTTCACCTTGCGGCGCGCCTGGATTTCGAAGCGGTCGAGCAGCTGCTGCGCGACGAGCGCGAGCATTTCGTCGAGGCCCGAGAAGAACTTCTTTTCGTCGCCGTGCGCTTCGATCGCGAGGCGCGGCAGGTTGATCGACGTGAACGAGAGGTTGCCGCGGCCGGGGCTGATGGCGCGGTCCGGGTCGTGCACGTTGGCGAGCACGCGCGTGCGGCAGCCCATGTAGGAAACCTCGGTCTCCGGGTGGCCGGGCTTGTAGTACTGCAGGTTGTACGGCGCGTCGACGAACGAGAAGTTCGGGAAGAGGCGCTTCGCGCTCACGCGGCACGCGAGCTGGAAGAGGTCGTAGTTCGGGTCGCCAGGGTTGTAGTTCACCCCGTCCTTGACGCGGAAGATCTGGATCGGGAAGATCGGCGTTTCGCCGCGGCCGAGGCCCTTCTCCGTGGAGAGCAGCAGGTTGCGCACTATCATGCGCCCCTCGGCGCTCGTGTCCGTGCCGTAGTTGATCGAGGAGAACGGAGTCTGCGCGCCGGCGCGGCTGTGCATCGTGTTGAGGTTGTGGATCAGCGCCTCCATCGCCTGGTACGTCGCTTCGTCCGTCTCGCCCGCCGCGGTCTTGCGGGCGTACGCGACCGCCTTGTCGAGCGCCGCTTCCGGCAGGCCGGGCGCGGCGGCGAGGACGTCAGCGCGCAGCGCGGCGTCGAAGAGCGGGGAGCCGCCGATGCGCGGCTTTTCGCCGGAGCGCGCTTCGGCGGTGGCGAAGAGCGCCTTCATGCGCGCGGCGTCCGGCACCTCGGCGCCTTCGGGCGCGAGGAGCGAAAGCGCCTCCGCGAGGTCGACGCGGAACCGCTTCGCGAAAGTCTTGGCGACTCCGGGCGCGAGGCCGCGGTCGAACTGCGCGATGGACTGCCCGCCGTGCTGGTCGTTCTGGTTGGACTGGATGGCGATGCACGCGAGCGCCGCGTACGAGCGGATGTCGTTCGGCTCGCGCAGGAAGCCGTGGCCGGTGGAGAACCCGCCGTGGAAAAGCTTGAGCAAGTCGATCTGGCAGCACGTCATCGTGAGCGCGTAGAAGTCGAAGTCGTGGATGTGGATCCACCCTTCGCGGTACGCGCGGGCCTGCTCGGGGCGAAGCAGGAACTTTTCGTTGTACTCCTTTGCCGCGGTCGCGCCGTACTGCAGCATCGTGCCCATCGCGGAGTCGCCGTCGACGTTCGCGTTGTCGCGCTTGAGGTCGCTCTCCTTCGAGTCGCGCGACGTGATTTCGTCGAAGACGTGCATGAGCTGCGAATTCTTCTCGCGCGTCCTCGTGCGGTCCGCGCGGAAGAGGCGGAACGAGCGCGCGACGTCCTCCCAGCCGGCTTTGGCGAGAGCCTGTTCGACCGCGTCCTGCACTTCGTCGACGCTCGCGGTGCCGTCGTGCGAAATGGCGGAAAGGGCGTCGCTCACGCGGACGCCGACGCTGGCGGCGGAGGAAATGTCGGAACGGCCCGTGTCGCGCATCGCGCGCTCGACGGCGCGGACGATCTTCGACTCGTCGTACGAGTCGCGGCGGCCGTCGCGCTTGAGGATTTCGGTGACCATGGATGGAAAGTTGTTTTGGGTTGTTGGAAAAAATCGTCTCCGCGCGAAAAACGCCGTCGCCGGATTTCCCGCCGTGCCCGGACGCCGCATGGACGTCGGAGGGGCGAAACGGACCCCGATTGAATCACAGGGACGCCCCTTTTGCAATAGCCGAAAAGGGGAAACGGGCGGACATTTTCGTGCAAGTCGTTGAAAAACCGCAGGTTGCACCCGAAATAAAAATTTTCGGGGCCCCTACCTGTAGCGGAACCCCGCCGCCCGCGGCGCAAGATGTAGCGTCCGCTAACGCCCGATTTTTTGCGTTGCGCGTTTCAAAAAAATCGCCGATTTTTTGGTTTGACCGGAGCGGTGCGTTCGCGTATCTTGTTTCCGTTTCCGCCTTTTTTCCGGACCAGCTAAAAACGACCATGAAAAACGCATCGATTTTCCGCATTTTCGCCCTCTGCGGCCGCCGCGCTGCCGCCGTCAGGACCGTCACTGCGTTCGCCGCCGGCTTC
>JAFUXX010000087.1 GCA_017476965.1 Kiritimatiellia bacterium
CGCCGTCGTGTCGCGCACCGCAGAATCGGCCGAAACGTTCGCTTCCGGGCTCCGCCGCCGCTTTCCCGAAAAGGCGGCGGCCGTTTCTTCCGCCGCCGGACCCGGCGCCGCCGCGGCCGCGCTCGCTTCGGCGACGGTCCTTCTCAACGGTACGCCCGTCGGAATGTGGCCGCGCGCGGGCGGCTGCCCGGTCGATCCGGCCCTGCTGCGCGCGGACGTCGCGGTGTTCGATCCCGTCTACTGCCCCACGCCGTCCCGCCTCGTGCTCAACGCGCGCAAAGCCGGCGCTTTCGCCGTGGGCGGGCTCCGCATGCTCGTGGACCAGGCCGTCGCCGCGCAGAAAATCTGGAACCCCGGTCTCGAGTTCGACGGCGCCGCGGCGGCGCGGAAGCTCCTGCCGCGCCTCGCCGGCACGCTCTGGCGCAAGAACGCGACGAAAATCCTGCTCGTCGGTTTCATGGGCGCCGGCAAGTCCACGGTGGGGAAAATCCTCGCCGCGAGGCTCGGCGTCCCGTTCTCCGACCTCGATTCCGAAATCTCCGCCGCGGCCGGAATGCCGATTCCCGCGATCTTCGCGCGCGACGGCGAAGCCGGCTTCCGCGCGCTCGAAACACGCGTCGCGGGGGACGTCCTTTCGCGCCCCG
Source organism: Kiritimatiellia bacterium (assembly GCA_017476965.1). Classification (GTDB taxonomy): domain Bacteria; phylum Verrucomicrobiota; class Kiritimatiellia; order RFP12; family UBA3636; genus UBA3636. The sequence continues at coordinate 645 of JAFUXX010000087.1, forward strand.
GTTCCGAGGTGGTCGCCGCGGGCGGCGGCTTCCCGGTCCGAGAGGAAAACCGAGCCCTCGTCCGCGCGTCGAACGCGCTCGCGCTCCTCATCGACGCCCCGTTCGAGACGCACTGGGCGCGCATTTCCGGCCGCCGCGGGCGTCCGCTCGTGCGCTCCGAAGCGGAGACGCGCGCGCTCTACGATTCCCGCGCGCAGGTCTACCGCTCGTTCTGCGATTTCGCCGTGCCCACGTCACTTGACGGCCCCGCTTCCGCCGTGGCCGCCGCCGCATGCGCCGCGCTGCGCCCTTGACACACCCCACCCCCGTTTCGATGGAAAAACGAATCTGGCCGCTGCTGCTCTTCCTCTTCGCCGCCTTCGCGACGGGGCTCGCGTTCTGCGCCGTGTGGCCGCAGACGCTCGTCCTCGGCGGCCCCGACGGCATGCCGGACCTGTCGCTGCCCGGTTTCGCGCGCCGCGTGCTGCTGTGGACGGTCCGCGGCGACGCCGCCATCTGCCACGACAGCGTCCTCAAGATGCTGCTCCCGACGCTCGACTGGCACGAAACCGGCCTGTGCGTTTCAGTCGCTCTCGAAGCCGCCGCCGCCGCCGTTTTCATGCGCCAGTGGGGGCTGCCCGTCCCGGCCTGCTGCTGCGGCGGCCTCGCGTTCGCGTTCGCCGGCTACAATTTCACGCTCTTCGCCGCCGGGCACCGCGGGATGTTTTCGATGACCCCCTACGCGGCGCTCTCTTTCGCTCTCGTCGAGCGCGCGCTGCGCCGCCCGCGGGTCTCCTCCTTCGCGCTGCTCGCGCTTTGCGTCGTCGCCGGGCTCGGGCACCAGCCCGACGTGATGGCGCTCTACGGGATGCTGCTCGCCGCATACGTCCTGTTCCGCCTTGTTTC
>JAFUXX010000088.1 GCA_017476965.1 Kiritimatiellia bacterium
CGCCGGCCGCCGCCCTCGTGGAAAAACTGCACGCCGCCACGCGCTGAGCCCGCGCGGCGGTCAGCCCTCGACGAACGGCGCGATAGCGGACTTGACGCCCGCGAGAATCGCGTCCAGCGTCGCCGCGTCGCGGCCCTCGGCCACGAGGCGCAGGTAGGGCTCGGTGTTCGACTTGCGGACGTTGGCCCAGCCGTCCGGCCAGTCGACGCGGACGCCGTCGAAATCGAGCGTGCGCTCCGCGGCGGGGCGGCGCGCGGCGGCCCAGGCGGCGAAAGCGGCGATGGCTTCGTCCTTGCGCCCGCAGCGGAAGTTCACCTCGCCGCTGTTGGCGTACACGTCGATCGCGCGGACGATCGCGTCGAACGACGAACCGGCGCGCTTCGCGGCCGCGGCGGCGCCGAGCACGATCTGCGCGGCGCGCATCGCGGAGTCGCACCAGCAGAACTCGCGGAAGTAGTAGTGTCCCGCGAGCTCGCCGCCGCACGGCGCCGCAAGTTCGCGCATCTTCGGCTTGGCGTACGCGTGGCCGACCTTCCACAGGTGCGGCGCCCCGCCAAGGGCGGCGATGCGCTCCGCGACGCCGCGCGACGTGCGGATGTCGCACAGGACGGGCGCGCCGGGTTCGTCCGCGAGGAAGCGCTCCGCGAGGACGGCGGTGAGGACGTCCGGCCGCACGAACTTGCCGCGCGAATCGACGAACGCGACGCGGTCCGCGTCGCCGTCGAACATGAGCCCGAGATCCGCGCCTTCGCGCACGACCGCGGCGCCGAGCTGCACCGACGCCTCCGGCAGGAGCGGATTCGGCGGGTGGTTCGGGAAAGTGCCGTCGAGCTCTTCGTTGATGAAGACGCCCTCGCCGCCGCACCCGGCGAAAAGGTCGCGCGCGAGCAGCGCGCCGACGCCGTTGGAGCAGTCCACGACGAAGCGGAGGCCGGCGAGGTCGGGCGCGCGGCCGCCGAACCACGCGAGCAGGTCCGGCTTGGCGTCCACGCGGCGGACGGCGCCCGGGCGCTCCGCCTTCGGGGGAAGCTCGCCGGAGACCATCGCCTCCAGCTCGCGCAGGCCGGAATTTTCGCCGACGGGGAGCGCGCCCGTTTTGGAGATCTTGATGCCGTTGCAGTCCGGCGGGTTGTGCGAAGCCGTCACCATCGCCGCCGCGTCGTAGCCGCGCGTGCCGGTGACGAAATACGTGGTCGGCGTGGTGCAGAGACCCAAATCGTCCACGTCCGCGCCCGCCTCCGTCACGCCGCGCGCGAGAGCGGCGGCGAGTTCAGGCGACGTGACGCGCGCGTCGCGCCCGACGAGAACCGTCTTCGCGCCGAGGAGCGACGGAAGGCAGCGGCCGACGCGGTAGCCGGTATCGGCGTCGAGATCGACGCCCCAGACGCCGCGGATGTCGTATGCGTGGAAAGCGCCCATCGTCCGGTCCTCCGCCTAGATTCTCGCCGCCCTGACGGGCATGGCCACGATTCCCTTCGCGCCGATCGCCTCCAGGCTGTCCATCGTTTCCGCGAGACCCTTCTTGCGGCAGAGCGCCTTCACGGCGACCCAGACCGGGTCGTTGAGGGGGGCGATGGTCGGGGACTCGAAACCCGGAGTGAGCGCCACGGCCTGCTCAAGCGCCGAGCGGGGGATGTCGTACTCGACCATCTCGTAGTCGCGGGCCACGACGATGCCGCGGACGCGGCGCAGGAACTTGCGCGCCGCGGGGAGGTCCGCCGCAGATACGTCGCGCGCCACGACTATCGCCTCGCTGAGCATGACCGGCTCGCCGACGACCTCGAGACCCGCCTGGCGGAGCGTCGAACCGCTCTCCACGACGTCCGCCACGGCGTCCGCCACGCCGAGCTTGATCGAAATCTCGACGGCGCCGTCCACCTTGACCACGGTCGCCGACACGCCGCGGCGCGCCAGGTCGCGCTCCACGATGTTCTTGTACGAGCAGGCGACGCGCTTGCCGCCGAGCGCCTCGGGCACGAGGCCGCTGCCCGCGGGCACCGCGTAGCGGAAGGACGAGCGGCCGAAGCCGAGCGCGAGAACCTCGCGGGCGGGCGCGGCGGCGTCCTCGTTCAGGTCGCGCCCCGTAATGCCGAGCTCGATCACGCCGCGGGAGACGTACGTCGCGATGTCGCGCGGGCGGAGGAAGAAGAACTCGACGTCGTTGGCGGAGTCCACCCTGCTGAGTTCCTTGGCCGAGCGGCCGCACGAGTAGCCGGCCTCCGCGACGAGCGCGGCGGCGCCTTCCGCGAGGGAACCTTTGTTGGGAAGCGCGATTCTGAGCATGGGATAGTGGAAATGCGTGGACGCGGCGCCGGAAGGAAGCGGGACGCGGCGCCCGGGCGCCGCCCGCGGCCCGCCGCCGGCCGAATCCTACCAGAAACGCCGCCGTTGCGCCACGGGGTCGATTTTGCTACGATTCGCCGCAATGAACGACGAAAACACCGGTTCCGAGGCGGCCGTCCCGGCGGAACCCGCCAGAAAGGGTTCCCCGAAAGCGCGCGCGATGAACCGCGCCGCCGCGCGCCACGCCGTGCCGTTCCTGCTTTGGATCGGCGCGATGCTCGTCGGCCGCGCGATGCACCTTTCGCCGTCGTCCGCCACGCCCGAAACGCCGTCGCTCGACGTCGTTTCGGACGCCGGCCTGTATGCGATCCGCACCGCGCTGTGCTTCGCGGCGCTGTGCGCGCTGCGCCCTTGGGCCTACTGCCGCGGCTCGTTCCGCGCCTCGCACCTGCTGCCCGCGGTCGCGGTCGGGCTCGGCGTTTTCGCGATCTGGGCGCTGCCGCTCTCTGACTGGTTCGCGTCCGTCTGCCCGCGCGGGGCCGAACTCTACTCCACCTGGCTCCTCGGCTCGCCGGGCAAGGCCGCGGACTTCGCGTCCGGCGCGGAAAAGGCCGCGCAGTGGTACTCCCCGGCGGCGACGGGGTGGCCGATGTTCGCCGTCCACCTCTTCGGCAGCGCCGTCGCGATCGCGGCCGCGGAGGAATTCTTCTGGCGCGCGTACCTGCTGCGCGCCGCGCGCACGCCCGACTTTCTCGACCTGCCCGTCGGGCAGTTCCACGCGGTTTCGTTCCTCGCCGTCACCGCGGCTTTCGCGGCCGAACACGGCGAAATGTGGGCGGCGGGCTTCGTCGCCGGCGCCGCATACGGCGCGCTCTACCTGAAAACGCGCGACGTGTGGGCCGCGATCGCCGCCCACGTCACGACCAACCTCGCGCTCGGTCTGTACGTGGTCGCGACCGGACACTGGGAGTTCTGGTGAAAAGCCTCTTCGCGTCGCTGCGGGTCTCGGTCCGGGCCGATCCGTCCTGGGCGTTTTTCCTCGCATTCGCGTTCGTCGCGCCGCTCGCGGCGTATCCGGCGCGCGCGGCGATGGCGCTCTCGCTCCTCGCCGCGCTCTTCGACAGGCGCCGCCGCCGCGCCGCGCGCTTCACGGCACCGTGCGCGGGATGGCTCGTTTTTCTCGCGCTCGCCGCGGCGGTCACCGTCACGGCCTGCTTCACGCTCGAAGACCCGCTCCTGCAGCCGCGCCACGGCCTGCACCGGCTCC
>JAFUXX010000089.1 GCA_017476965.1 Kiritimatiellia bacterium
GGCGGCTCGCCGTCGCACGGAACAGCGCGCCGTGCGCTCTGGATGCCGCGGCGAGGGGGAAAGCGCGGTCTGTCGCGGCGGCACGCCGCCGCGACAAACCGCTGGTTTGGAATCCGTGCCTTTTCACGATTTTTCTTGATTTCCGGAGCGGGTCGATGTAGAATCCGCGGCGCTTTTTTCACACATTGACGGGTCACAAAAAATGGAAATCACGAAAGCCCTTCTGCTGATGGGCGTCGGCATGGGAACGGTGTTCGCGTTTCTCGTGCTTCTTTCCTTCGTTCTCTCCGTGTCCGGGCGTTTCGTGCCGAGTCTGGCTTTCATGATGCCGGACCCCGAGCCCGCCAAGCCCAAGGCGGCCGCCCCGAAGTCCGGCGACGGCGCGTCCATAGCCCTCGCCATCGCAGCGGCGCTCAGGCGCCGCGCCTAGCGCGGAAACCGCCGGCGGCGCGAACCGCCCGGCGGTTTCCCGCATTCACGGACCGGGGGTCCGTTCCGTCCGCCCGCAGGATTTTCACCAACAAACACCAAGCAACCCTCAGAGCAGGGGTTCAACATGGCCAAAAAACAGATCAAAGTGATGTGCACGGCTTTCCGCGACGGCTTCCAGTCCGTCGTCGGCGCGCGCGTCTTTTCCAAGGACTTCATGCCCGCCGTCAAGGCGGCGTACGACGCCGGCATCCGCTGGTTCGAAGCCGGCGGCGGCGCGCGCTTTCAGGCGTGCTACTTCTACTGCCAGGAGGACGCCTACGCGGTGATGGACGAATTCCGCCGCACGTGTCCCGACGCCGACCTGCAGACCCTCTCGCGCGGCGTCAACGTCGTGGGCCTCGATTCGCAGCCCTCCGACATGATCAAGCTCCACGCCGAGACGTTCAAGAAGCACGGCATCAGCTCGATCCGCAACTTCGACGCCCTCAACGACGTGAACAACCTCAAGTGGTCCGGCCAGTGCATCCACGACGCGGGCCTCAACCACGAAGTGGTGGTGACGATGATGGGCCTGCCCCCGGGAGTGGACAACCAGGGCACCCACACGCCCGAGTTCTACGCTTCGCGCGTGCAGCAGATCGTCGACGCCGGCATCCCGTTCGACCGCCTCTGCTTCAAGGACGCTTCCGGCACCTCCAAGCCCGCGACCGTGCGCGAGACGATGAAGCAGGCCCGCGCCGTGCTCGAAAAGGCCGGCAAGGGCGGCACCCACATCCAGTTCCACTCGCACGAAACCGCCGGCAACGGCATCGCCTGCTACCTCGCGGCCCTCGAAGGCGGCGCCGACGGCCTCGACCTCTCGATGACGCCGATGTCCGGCGGCACCTGCCAGCCCGACATCATCACGATGTGGCACGCGCTCGACGGCGACGACCGCTTCGAGCTCGCCGGCATCGACATCGACAAGGTCCGCAAGGCCGAAGCCGTCTTCCGCGACGCGATGAAGGACTACTTCCTCCCGCCGGAAGCGATGAGCGTCAACCCCGAGATCGTCTGGTCCCCCATGCCCGGCGGCGCCCTCACCGCCAACACGCAGATGCTGCGCGACAACGACATGATGGACAAGTACGACTCGATGATCGACGAGATGTACGACGCCGTGCGCCTCGGCGGCTTCGGCACGTCCGTCACACCGGTCTCGCAGTTCTACGCCCAGCAGGCCCTCAACAACGCGCTCTTCGGCAAGTGGAAGAAGATCGCCCCCGGCTACGGCAAGATGGTCCTCGGCTACTTCGGCAAGACCCCGGTCGCGCCCGATCCGGAGATCGTCAAGATCGCTTCCGAGCAGCTCGGCCTCCAGCCCACCACGAAGACGGTGCTCGAGATCAACAACGCCGACCCCAAGAAGGGCCGCGCCGCCGCCGAGAAGATGCTCGAGGACGCCGGCCTCCCGGTCACGGACGAAAACGTCTTCATCGCCGCCTCCTGCCTCGAAAAGGGCATCGCATACCTGAAGGACCCGTCCAAGGCCCCCAACGGGGTCAGGAAGAACGCCCCGAAAAACTCCGCCGTTTCCGGCGGAGCGCAGGCTTCCGGCGGCAAGGATTTCACGGTCACCGTGAACGGCAAGGCGTACGGCGTCTCCTTCGGCGCCGACGGCCAGGCCACGGTGAACGGCGCCGCGTACTCCTACTCCGTGAAGGACGGCATCTCCGCCGCGGCCCCCGCAGCCGCTCCCGCCGCCGCCGGCGCGGGCGAGCCCTTCAAGGCCCCGATGCCCGGTCTCGTGCTGCGCATCACCGCCCAGAACGGCCAGCAGGTCGCGGAGGGCGAAGAAGTGCTCGTCATGGAGTCGATGAAGATGGAAATGCCGATGAAGGCCACCAAGGCCGGCACGGTCTCCATCGCGGTGAACCAGGGCGACAAGATCGCCTCCGGCGACACGCTCTTCACCGTCGCATAGGTTTTTGCAATGCGCAGGCCAGGGTCCGGCGTCAGCGCCGGGCACGGGCCGCGCGAAGGGAAAAATCAATGAGAAAAGCACCGATTTTCTTTGCGGCGGTCGCGGCGCTCCTCGCCGCGGCGGCGCCGCTGCGGGCGATGGAAGCGCCCAAAGCGGCCCCGGCGGAGCAGGCTCCGGCCAAGGTCACGGTCGGCCAGCTCGCCGAACGCGCCGGCGGAATGTGGCAGGACTCCGGCATCTACGGCTTCCTCACCAAGGAACCGCGCGACTGGGCGGTCGACTCCAAGGCCCGCAACATCGGCGAAATCGACGCCTCCGCCCCGAAGTACGACGCCGAGGGCAACACCACGCCCGCGGCGCTCGTGGGCGAGGACGGCGCGCTGCACTACGGCGTGACGACCGGCTACTACGACGCGAACGGCAAGTTCATCCACGGCCACCCCGTGCACATGCTCTTCGGCATGCCCTACGGCCTCGGCCAGTTCCTGATGATCTTCGTCTGCGTGTTCCTGATCTACCTCGCGTTCGTCAAGGGCTTCGAGCCGCTGCTGCTCTTCCCGATCGGCATGGGCGGCCTGCTCGCCAACATCCCGCTCGCGGGCGTCACCACTCCGACGATGATGACCGGCGGCGAGATCGTGGACGGAGGCCTGCTGATGGTCGGCGGCACGGTCACGGCCGGCGGCTTCCTCTCCTGCATATTCCAGGCGGGCATCGACACCGGGCTCTTCCCGATCCTCATCTTCTTCGGCGTCGGCGCGATGACGGACTTCGGTCCGCTGATCGCCAACCCCAAGATGCTCCTCCTCGGCGCCGCCGCCCAGCTCGGCATCTTCTCCGCGCTCATCGGAGCGGTCGCCCTGAGCGAGCTCGGGCTCGTGCCGTTCACGCTCGAACAGGCCGCCTCGATCGGCATCATCGGCGGCGCGGACGGCCCCACGTCGATCTGGCTCACCACCAAGCTCGCGCCCGACCTGATCGGGCCGATCGCCGTGGCGGCCTACTCGTACATGGCGCTCGTGCCCGTCATCCAGCCGCCCCTCATGAAGCTCTGCACCACGTCAGAGGAGCGCAAGATCCGCATGAAGCAGCTCCGCCCGGTGAAGAAGATCGAAAAGGTCGTCTTCCCGCTCGTCGTGGTGATTCTCTGCGGCCTGCTGCTCCCCTCGGCCGTGCCGCTCATGGGCGCGCTCATGTTCGGCAACATCGCCAAGGAAAGCGGCGTCGTGGACCGCCTCAGCGACACGATGCAGAACGCGCTGATCAACATCGTGACGATCATGCTCGGCATCGCGGTCGGCTCCAAACTCGCGGCCGAGAAGTTCGTGACCGGCCAGACCGCCGGCATCATGATCCTCGGCGTCGTCGCCTTCGGCATCGGCACGATGGGCGGCCTCTTCATGGCCCGCATCATGAACCTGTTCTGCAAGGAGAAGGTGAACCCGCTCATCGGCTCGGCCGGAGTTTCCGCCGTCCCGATGGCCGCGCGCGTCGCCAACAAGGTCGGCCTCGAAGCCGATCCGACGAACTTCCTGCTGATGAACGCCATGGGCCCGAACGTGGCCGGCGTCATCGGCTCCGCCGTCGCGGCGGGCATCCTCTACCGGATGCTCGGCGCGTAAGGCGTGGCGGAGACTTCTTTCTTCGCCTGGCACCACCTGCGCGGCCGAACGCCGCGCGGGTGGGAAGTTTCGCGGTATTCGATGGAGGACCGCGCCGGCCGCCTCGAATTCGCCGACCGCACCGGCCTGCGCGCCACGGCCGCCTGGGAGCCCTGCGACCGCGAGCCGGACCGCGCCACGACGATGGCGTCGTTCGTCGCCGGCAACGTTCTCGGCAAGGCCGAGGCCCGCC
>JAFUXX010000090.1 GCA_017476965.1 Kiritimatiellia bacterium
CGCGGCCGATGCGTTCGCCGCACCACGGGCAAACGGAAAATTCCCGCCCCGGCCGGCCGCAGGCGCGGCAGCGGACGGGGCGGGAGAGCGGTTGGGGCGCGGTCGCCACGGACCGCGGCTATGCCTTGGCGTGGAGCGACGAGGTGTCCACGGCGTCCATCGGGTTTTCGGACGTCACGGGCTCGAGCGCCGGATCCTTGTCCCAGCAGACGGTGCGGGCGTTGGGAAGCTCCTGGGCGGCCCAGCGGACGGCGTTGCCGATCACCTTGACCACTTCGGGCTGGCGGTAGATCGGGAACGTCTCGTGGCCGGGCGAGAAGTAGAAGATCTTGCCCTGGCCGCGGCGGAACGTCACGCCGCTGCGGAAGACGTTGCCGCCTTCGTACCAGCTCATGAACACGACGTGCGCCTCGCCCGGAATGCCGAACGGCTCGCCGTACATCTCCGTGTGGGGGATGACGAACGAATCGGGGACGCCCTGCGCGATCGGGTGGTCCTTGTCGACGACCCAGACGCGCTCCTTTTCGCCGACTTCGCGCCAGCGCAGCGAGCAGTGGGTGCCGAGCATGCGGCGGAAAATCTTGGAGTAGTGGCCGGAGTGCAGGACCACGAGGCCCATGCCTTCGAGGACGCGCTTCTGGATGCGGTCGACGAGCGAATCCTCGACCAGATGGTGGCCGCAGTGGCCCCACCACACCAGGGTGTCGGTGTTTTCGAGGACGTCCTGCGGGAGGCCCTGCTCCGGGTCGTCGAGGGCGACGGCGCGGATTTCGAGGTCCGGCGAAGCGAGCTCTTCCTTGAGGGCGTTGTGGATGCCGTGCGGGTAGTGGTTGCGGATGACGTCCGCCCACGCGCCTTCTCCGCGTTCGTGGATGTTTTCGTTCCAGACGGTGACTCTGATCTTGTCTTTCATCTTCGACTTTCCTTGCGTCCGCGTGGTTGGCGCGCGGCACGCGTCTGATTCTACCGCGCAACGCCGCGCCGTTCAAGCGGCTTCGCGCGGGCGGGGTTGACCTCGGGGCGGCGCGGCGGTAGCATCAGCGCCATGCAACCGCGAACCGACACGTACAAGGCCATGTCCTGCGACTGCGGCGCCGACGGGGCGCTGCGCCTGCCGCGCTTCCTCGACTTCCTGCAGGAGACCGCTTCGGAACACGCACGCGAACTGGGGTTCGACTTCCCGGTGGTGGACGAAGCCACGGGCGAACGCGGGGCGTGGGTCCTCTCGCAGCTGCGCCTGCGCATTGTCCGCGTGCCGCGCTGGCGCGAGGAAATCCGCGTGACGACGGTCCCGTGGGGCGTGCGCGCCCTCACCGCCAACCGCGACTTTTCCGTTGCCTTCGCCGACGGTTCGCCGTGCGCGGTCGCCACGACGCGCTGGGCGATGATTTCGCCGCGGACGCGCCGCGCGGTGCGCATTCCGGCGTTCGTCGCGTCGTTCGACTTCCCGCACGAGCCTCTTTTCGGCCCGGGCGACCCGTTCTCGCGCCTGCGTCCGCCGGTCTCCGATCCGCCGGACGCCGTTTCGACGCGCCACAGGGCGGAGCGCGCGCACATCGACCTCAACGGACACGTGAACAACACCGTCTACGCCGGATGGATGCTCGAAAGCGTCCCTGCGGAGACCGTCGCCGGCGCGCGTCTCGCGGAGATCGAAATCGCGTTCCGCTCCGAAACCCTCCTCGGCGACGAAGTGCTCTCCGTCTCCGCGCCTTCTGGCCCCGGGACGTTCTTCCACCGCGTGCGGGCCCCGGGCGGCGCCGACCACCTGCTCGGCGTCACGCGCTGGGCCTGAAAATCCCGCACGCCGCGCGGGCCGCTGCTTTCTACTTCCCGACGCAGAAACGGGAGAAAACGGCGTCGAGCAGATCGTCGTTCCACTCGCGGCCGGTGATTGCCGCGAGCGACGAAGCGGCGTCGCGCAGCCTGCCGGCGGCGGGCACCGCGGCGTCCGGTCCGAG
>JAFUXX010000011.1 GCA_017476965.1 Kiritimatiellia bacterium
CCGAAGCGCCCGCCGCGGATGCCCCCGCCGCGGAAGCCGAAGGCGGTGCGCGCATGCGCCGTCCTTTCGCCCCCGGCGACGCCGCGTCCAAGTTCGCGCGCGTTCCTCCGGAGCTGCGCGAACACGTGATGCGCATGGATTCGTTCCGCTCTTCCCGCGATTCCTCCCTCGCCAAGGTCCGCGAGCTCGAGAGCAAGGCGGAAGAGCGCCGCAGCGCGATACGCGAAGAAAATCCCGAAGCCAAAGCCCTTTACGACCGCATCGCCGAAATAACGGCCGAACTCGAAGCGGCGACCAACTCGCTCGCCGCGATCTACGGGGCGGACGAAGAGCTCGCCGCGATTCTGGCCGGCGTCGAGGAAGCCGCGGAATCCGCCGAAAACAACCAGCGCGAACTGAACGAGGAAATCGCCCGGGCGATTCGCGCCCGCCAGTCCGCGCAGTACCGCGCCCAGAGCGGCGAAGGCACCGGGGCGTTCGACGCCGCCGTCCGGCCCGAACCGCCGAAGGAAGGCGAAAAGAGGGCTCCGCGCCGTCCGGGCGTACCCGAAGCGTCGGACTTCGAAAGCGGCAGGTACCGGAGGCCCGCGGGCGACAGGAACGCGCGCTACGGCGTGCCGTCCGGCGCCGGTCGGCCCGACATAAAGCCGCCGCTCGAGCGTCCGCGCCGCCCCGGCGAGAAACCCGAAGAGAATCTCGCCCCGCAGCCGCCCCAGCGCCCCGCTTCCCCCGGCGCCCCGGCAGTGGCGGAAACACCCGATGAAGCTTCGGCCGGCCCCGACGTCGACTGAAGTCCGCGCTTTCAACCCCCTTTTCCGGAACGAAACACCGGTTCCACGGTTTCAACACGAAAAAATTTCCCTTCCCGGCGGCCGCGAGGCCGCATGAAAGGATCCCAGCAATGAAAAAATCCTGGTCCTCACTGATGTCCGCAGCCATCGTCGCCGCCGCTTTCGGTTCCGGCGCCACGGCGCGGGCGGTCAACTACGACGAACTCCGCCTCACCGAAGTGGTGGTCGAAAACGCCAACGGCGAGGCGATAGACGACGGCGAAGTGTTCGAAGTTTCGTCGGAAACGTCCGAACTCTCGTTCCGGGCCACGTTCCGCTGGGTGAAAGGCACGTCGCTGACCGCTTTCAAGGCGTTCGATCCGGATTACGACGTGCCGCAAATCGACCAATCGTGCGTCTTCGACTTCCGCATGTACAAGTACGGCACGACCGCCGCGGCCGACAAGAGCTACTACGAAGCGAAGTATTCCGGCAGCGAAGTGAACGAAGACGGCGACCTCGTCGTGTGGTTCACTTACACGCCCACGCCGAACGACTTCGCGCACGCGCCTTACATCGCCAGTACCGGCGGCCGCGCCATCGTGAGAAAGGAAGGCGCGATTCTCGGCGGCACCGATTTTGCGGTTTTGGTCGACGGAACCGATCCCGTCTATCTCAAGACGGCCTATGCGCAGCAGTACACCAACGGCGCGGTCCTCGACGCGTTCAAGACCCACGCCGCCGGCGTCGCCGTCAACATGTACGGCGTGAAGGTGGACGACAACGTGGCCACGGGAATCACGGTTCCGGCCGGCGAAACGGTCCAGTTCTCCGTCTACCGCGACACCAGCGGCAACAGCGCCACGATTCCGGTCTCTTCCGTCGTTTCCGACACGACAAAGGCTTCAGTCGCGGCCGCCGTCGCCGGCGCGACTTCGATCAACGCCGACACTCCCGTCGTCGCGTTCACCGTGACCGGCATCGCAATCGGCGAAACGGAGATCGTGGTTTCCGCGAACGGCGTCGCCGCGTTGACGATTCCCCTGACCGTGACCAAGGCGCTCGACGCACCGGACGAAGACGGCATCGCGTTCTCGCCGTCCAACGACATCACGCTCGGCGAAAAGGGCATCCAGCTCGTCACCCTCGAAATCGGTTCCGCCCGTCCGACCGCGACCACGTTCTCGGTCGTCAACACGCTCGACGGCTCCACGCTCACCTATCCCTCCACCGTCACGGTCGACGCCGACCGCACGCGCGCGTCGTTCTCCGTCGTCGCAGCGGAAGGCCTCTCCGCCATCGAGCAGAACGTGCTCGTCTTCACCGACGACGCGGGATTCTTCAAGACCGACACGCTCTACGTCACCGTCACCAACACGGTGCTCGATCCCTCCAACTACCTCGTCACGTTCCCGAGCGACGCCGGCGGCGTGGCGCTCAACGAAGGCGACACCAAAACGATCCAGGTCCACCTCGGTTCCCCGGTCCGCACCGCGGGCGGCACCGTTTTCACGGTAGCCTCCTCCTCCTCCGACATCCAGATCGTCGCCAGCAGCGGCACCGGCACCACCGTCACGGTCCCGGTCGACCAGAACGGCACCGACTTCTACTTCACGGTCAACGCGATCGACGGCCGCGCCACTCCGCAGACGCACACCATAACCGTTTCCGACAACAACGGCTTCTACACCACGGTTTCGCTCCCCGTCACCGTTACCAACGTCGATCCGAGCTTCACGACGCCGGTCGGCGGCCAGGGCGAGCGCAACGGCCTGCAGAACTACGACATCAACTTCCCGGTCAACGTCAAAGACCCCGGCGTCGCCGATTCCGTGACGCTCCTGTGGGACTTCGGCGACGGCTCCGCCAAGGTCACCGGCTCCGCCACCGACAGCAAGAGCCACCGCTACTCCGAGACCGGCACCTACACCGTCTATGTCGAAGCGACGGACAAGGACGGCGCCACGGCGACCGCCTCCTACGAGGTCACGGTCGAAGCGTCCGTGACCGTCGTGTTCACGTCCGAAATCACCGACGCCACGATCAAGGCCCTCGGCGGCGCCGAGGAAGGCACGACCTTCACGATCGTCGAACCCGCCACCGAAACGTGGAACGCCGACGGCAACCTCTTCGCCCCCAAACGCGGCATCCGCGTCCGCCCGAACGTGCCCTCGGGCTCCTATCCCGTCGGCTGGTACGTTTCCAGCGCGGACGACGGCCTCGTCGAAGACGACACGATCCACATCGTCAATCCGAGCACCAGCACCATCGCCGTGACCGCCCCCGAAGAAGGCGCCGCGACGATCCGCCACTTCTCCTCCAAGCCGTACCAGCCCTACGCGCTCAACGGCTACGTCGAAGGCTTCGGCGACTTCGACCAGGACGGCCTTTCCGACACGTGGGAATCCACCTACCTCACGAACGAAGTCGCCCAGGTCGGCACGGCCGAAACGTTCTGGCAGCTCTCCGTCGCGCGTCCCAACGGCGACTACGGCTCCACCGGCAACCCCGACGCCGACTACATGCCGACCTCGGCCATGACGACCCAGGAGAACCGCTACGTCAAATACGCCACCGACTTCACGGTCGAAGTAACGGTCGACGACGAGTCCGGCGAAACGACCGGGACCAACGTCACGGTCAACGCCTGGAGCGCCTGGCAGCCGTACTACGGGTGGGTCTCCACCAACGTCCTCGGCAAGTTCGAGGAGCTCTGGACGATAGGGGACATCACCCCCGAGGCGTGGAGGGACAACCTCGTCAAAGTCGTCACCAACACGGTTTCCGCCCACCAGTACCCGCTCGTCATTTCCAACGGCCGGCGGTCGTACTCCGACTCCTCCGAGGAGGAGGAAAACGGCGGCTACAAGAAGGCCCCGTTCACGAACCTCGACGAATACCGCGGCCTCTCGCACGCGCTCGGCGGCGATCCCTCCGCGGCGACAGAAGCCGGCGCCCCCGCCGAATGGGCGGCGTTCGACGTCCAGTTCCGCTACGCGCCCGAGCTCGTCAAGGCGCTCGACCGCGACGACATCCTCTCCTCCGGCAACCGCGGCGACACGGCCAACACCGACCCGCGCCTCGACGACACCGACGAGGACGGCATGAAGGACGGCTGGGAGTACTACTTCTGGTCCACGGTCTACCACGAAATCAACTCCGCCAACTGGCGCGCGTACGACCCGTCGTTCAAGCTCTACACGCGGCCCACAGCCACCTCCGGCATTCCGCTGCTGCAGCGCAACGGCGGCGAGCCGGTGACGATCCTGCAGGATCCGGCGAAGTGCGAAGTGATCGCCGGCGTCCCGATCTGGGAAGGAACGTTCGAAATCGAAGATCCGATCTCCGGAGCCAAATCCACCCTCGCGCCGATCACGCGCCTCTACGGCAAGCTCGTCAACGACAACGGCCAGGAAGCCACGATCACGCTCGAACCCTTCAAGCTCGATCCGGCCGGCAGGACCGTCGTCTGGGCCCGCGGCTACGACGGGTACAAAGAGTACTGCATCCAGATCGGCACCATCGACATGTCGAGCGGCAAGTACTCGCTCTCGCTCGTCGACGATCTAGCCGACCTCTTCGGTTCGGGCTGGGAAATCGTCGTGAACGACGAAGGCGAAGAAGAAGTCGAAATGCACATGGAGCTGACGCTCCAGGGCGTGCAGGACGACGGCCTCTTCCCCAAGGAATACCTCCTGCAGCTCTTCGACCCGTGGCGTCCCGCCGACTCGGCGCTGGACATGTCGTCCTTCGTGGCGGCCGACCCGTGGAACCTCGATCCGGAAAAGTGGGTCGCCGCCGAAGACGTCGACAACGACGGCCTCCTGAACGTCGAAGAGTACTACCTCGGCACCAACCCGCTGCACTGGGACACCGACGGCGACGGCATGCCCGACGGATGGGAAGTCATGCGCGGGCTCCTGCCTCTCGATCCGCGCAGCTCCGTCAACGACTGCGGCCCCGACGACAACCCCGACGGCGACATGATGTACGCCAGCGGCGGCTACAAGCACGCCCAGGCGCTGCTGTACGACTACTTCAACTACGTCTGGTGGGACGGAGACTATCCCAACGAGTTCGTCCCCAACGCCGCGACGCTCAAGAACATCGACACCGGAGACGGCGAGTGGGACGCCCTCGTCAACCAGGGCGGGCTCTCCAACATCGAAGAGTTCCTCGTCGCCCACTACATCCTCACGGCCGGACCGCTCGGCGGCGGCCTGCCCTCCGGCGCGATCGACCTCGACACGGAGCTCGTCGGCACCGCGGTGCTTCCCGCGATCTACCCGTCCGACTGGGCGACCACGACGACCGATCCGTTCGACAGCGACACCAACCACAACTTCCTGCCCGACGGCTGGGAACTGTACGTCGGCACGGACCCGATCGCCGGCAAGACCGGACAGCTCAGCCGCCACGTGGTGCTCGTCTGGGACCTGTACTACGAAATGCACGCCCCGTTCCCGTACCCCGGCACCGTCGGAGACCCGGACAAGGACGGCCTCGACTGGTGGCAGGAGTACGGCCATTTCGTAGAGCCGGACTCCGCGCTCGCCTCCGACCAGGAAGTGCCGGTCGACGGCGGCCGCACCAACGCCGTCCGCCGCGCCGTGCTGGTGGACAACAAGGCCTGGACCAACAAGGGCAAGACGACGAACCCCTGGAACGTCGACACCGACAACGACGGCCTGGACGACCGCCTCGAGTTCACCGACAGGGACACGCTGGTCAACTCCAACGGCGACCAGGGCGACGACAGGTACGTGGTCAACTTCGACCCGACGTCCGTCGACACCGACAGGGACGGCCTGCCCGACGCGTTCGAGTACCTCACCGGAATGTACGACGCCACCAACGCCGTTTGGGCCGCGCTCGACGATCCGTTCGGACCGTACGGCGATCCCGACGGCGACGGTCTCGCCAACTTCCAGGAGTACATGACGGCGGCGGTCTACGGCTGGCGCTACGACAAGTGGTATTCCCCCGACAACAAGGACTACTGGGTGCCGGACGGCCGCATGGGCGAGGACGACCTGGCGAGCGTGGAAAACAACTGGAGGGCGTACGGGTACACATCCGATCCCGGATTCGACGTCGAAAAGGACGCATATCCGTACGGTCGCTCCGTCCACTTCCGCCACTACCAGGCCGCGGACTTCCTGAATCCGGCTCCCAGTCCGCTGTTCGTCGCGAACGGCAAGAAGCTCGTCACCAACATCGAAAAGCGCTGGGGCCTCCCCGGACCCGATCCAGAAAAAGCCAACGAGGACGATTCCGAACTGGCGCAGTGGGAGCAGCGTATCGTCGAGATCAAGAAGGACGAGCGTTACGCGTTCACCAACAACGTCTGGATCTCGAAGGGCGAGTGGACGACGATCATGAACCTGGCCGGCGTCATATCCTCCGAGCCGTTCTGCTACGGCCGCATGGCGTGCGAATGGGACTCCAGGCTCGGCACGTCCGCCGGCCCGATGTGGTTCGGCGATCCGCTTGACGAGACGATCTACACGTACATCCCGCCGAATTTCATCGGGACGGCCGGCTTCCCGGGCACCTACACCCGCAACCCGGACACCGACAACGACGGGATGGACGACTACTGGGAAATCTTCCACGGCATGGATCCGCTGTACGGCGCCGGCGCGGTGATCGCCGGCGCGGGCGGAGATCCGGACAACTACACGATGGTCGACGAACGCGGAGTGCGGCACTGGCCCGCCGCCGAAGACCCGGCCCGCGTCCGCGTCCTCACCCCGACGGTCGGATTCCTCGGCGGAGTGCCTTCGCCGTGGTCCCGCGAAGAAACCGGCATCTACATCGAAACCCTGTTCGGCAGGGAGTATTACGCGGAATCCCGCCCGTACGACCTGTACCGCAGGCCGTACCTCGCCGGCGACCCGCAGGGCGACCCGGACCAGGACGGCCTCACCTCCTACGAGGAAGCCGTCAACGAGCTCGCGCCGGACGTGCTGCACCACACCGACCCGACGCCGTACTGGATCACCGATCCGTTCGACCCGTTGTCGTACGTCAACCTCTACTACGGCGCGTCCAGCATCCTGTGGGTCTGGGACTGGCCCGGCCTCTCCTCCGAATGGGATCCGCCGCAGTACCTCTTCGACTTCGAGACGAACGAAGGGTACGACACGGACAACGACAACATCTCCGACCGCGCCGAGCTGACCACGCCGTCCGGCGGCGCCGCGAGCTCCGCCGACATGAGCGGCGGCACCGACCCGCTCGACTTCGACAGTCCCGTCCGCCGCAAGGCGCTGTACCTCGACGGCTACGCCGCGGCCCGCACGCGCAACCCGTTCGCGCACGACAAGTGGAGCCTCGCCTCCTACACGGCCGAATTCTGGTTCCGCGCCGAAAACCCGGTCGCCGGCCATACGCAGGTGCTGCTCGACCGCCCGGTCTGGATGCCGGTCGACGTCTCCGGCTCCGGCCCGAACCCAGGCTGGGCCATCCGCCACACGTTCCTCGTCGAACTCGACGGCCAGGGCTGGCTCACGGCCCGCGTGGACAACGACGGCATCGAGCGCACCACGGAGCCCGTCGTCCTGCGCGGCAAGCAGGTCGTGCCCGACCGCTGGTACCACGTCGCCGTCGTGCTCGACACGGACAACGACCGCTTCTCGCTGTACATCGACGGCGAGATCGCGCAGTCCGTCACGTGCCGCCTCAAGCCGTGCACCGGCATCATCTCCGGGTCGCACTACCGCGAAATCGGCGTGGACGTCTTCACGAGCGACGCGATCGACTACTACAACGCCACTCACGTCGAAAACGGCATCACCAACGTCCACACGTTTGCGTACAGCCCGGCCCCGATCGTCGTCGGCGCCGCGGACCTCAACCCGTGGGGCATCGTGAACGGCCCCGTGGACATGAATCCGTGGGGCATCCGCTCGCTCGCCGGCTACTACCAGCCGGAATTCGATCCCGACCAGTTCTTCCAGGGCTGGGTGGACGAAGTCCGCGTGTGGGACCGCGCGCGCACGCAGGCGCAGATCGTCGAGACGATGAACAAGCGCTTCACCCGCGAAGACGTCCTCGCCGTCAACGAGGCGCGCCGCAAGTGGGACTTCTTCAACCTCGACACGGCGGACTCCCTCTCCGATTTCCCGCAGAAGATACTCTACCACTACTCGTTCGACAACCTGCCCGACCCGGTCGAGAACAGCGAACGCGAAGACGAAGCGCCGTCATACGACACGAGCGAAACTCCGTTCGGCTGGCCGTCGATCGCCCGCATCCGCGCCACCCCGTACATCCCGTGGTGGAACGCCGCCGGATCTGCCTCCACGGTCTACGCGTCCGACCGCTCGTACATCCCGGTCATCGAGAACACCGCGGCCCACCTGCCGCAGTACGCCCCGCTCGACCTCAAGGCGTACAAGCCGGTGTTCGACTACACGACGGCCGAGCTCAAGGGCTACGTCCGCCGCTCCAGCGACGACTGGGTGCTCGACCACGTCTCCAACCGCGACTTCAGTTGGATGACCATCCTCTCCAACGGCACGGTCGACGTGAAGATTTCCCAGATCGCCAACTCGATGAACCCGTACGGCATGGCCTACTACACGGGCATCAACTACGGCGACTCGGTCTCCCCGACCGCGTTCGGCGGCTACCTCGACAAGTACGGCCTGTACAAGTACGTGCCGATCAGCTCCGACATGCTGCCGCTCCTCGGCGCGATGGGCGACCTCGACGTCCCGATGTGGGACGGCAAGGGCTTCGGCTGGGACCGCAGCGCGGTCGACACCGACGGCGACGGCCTGCCCGACTGGTGGGAAACGGCCAACGGCCTCGACCCGTACTCCAAGGATTCCGCCAACGGCGCCTACGGCGACCCCGACGGCGACGGCCTCGACAACTGGGCCGAGTACCTCGCGGGCACCGATCCCAACGCCTACGACACCGACCGCGACGGCTACCCGGACTACTACTCCCGTCCCGACGGCGAGAGCCTGACCTACGGCCAGCTCTACGACGACGGCGACGCGATGCCCAACCTCTGGGAAATCGAAAACGGCCTCGACCCGAACCGCTACGACGCCGATTCCGACCTCGACGAGGACGGGTGGACGAACTGGGAAGAGTACATGGCCGGCACGAACCCGGACGACGCCAACTCGTTCCCGACGCCGGAACTCTACGTGAAGTTCCACTACAGCGGCGAGCAGAACACCAACGCCACGTTCACGGTGGAGTCCTACAGCGAGAAGCGCACCAGCCTCTCGCCCAGCGTCACGGCCGCGACCGTGACCGCGACCGGCTCCGACCACGTCAACGGAAGCGTGACCTGGGTCAACACCGTCGCACGCGGGACGATCCACGAAATGGGCGGCGAGAGCGACGCGCGCTACGTGGCCCCGACCTCGTTCCACCGGTTCTCCGGCCTCCTCAATCCGGAGTACACCGCAGTGCTCAACGGCACCAGGTTCAACGTCGTGCACCTCGGCATCAGCCACATCGACAGCGACAGCGCGAAGGACAACCTCGTGCTCGAACTGATTGCCAACGATCCGTCGAAGTACGCCGGCAAGTTCTCGTTCGCCGAGGGCACCGGCCTCAGCACCGTTCTCGGCACCATTGCCGGCACGGCGTGGCCCGCGACCCTCTCCGAAAGCTCGATCCAGGTCGGATCGTTCGAGCCCGTCATCTACCTCGTCGATCCCGAATCCGGCGAACTCGCGACGGACTTCGACGGCAACAAGATCGCCGACTTCGGGTTCTTCCTCGAATACGAAACCGGCGCCTTCTACTTCGGCGAAGCGTACAAGGGCCTCATGTACCTGACCGACGCCGTCACGGTGCCGGCGTTCACGATCAGCGGCTACGCGTTCCCGTGGACGCAGACGGTGTTCGAGCGCGCCAACGTCGACATCAACACCCACATGCGTTCCGGCCCGAACCGGTTCTGGGGCTACATCGACATCGACCAGAACGGACGCTACGACGTCGGCGAACCCGCCGGCCTCGGCACCGAGCGCCCGACCGCGGTGTCGTGGAACCCCGTCGAAGTCGAGATTCCGCTCAAGGAAGAGGTGTTCGGCTTCCCGCGCATCGACCTCTCCGCGACGACCGAAGGCGGTTCTTCGGACGATGGCGAAAACGGCGGCTCCGCCGGCGCGACGAACGTCTCGGACTACGTGACCGTCGTCTTCTACCGCAACACGGAAGCGCAGTCGATCGGCGAAGTCCTCGTCCGCAAGCCGCGCCACTTCGTCCAGGAGCACGACTACCTCGTCAACTCCCGCCGCTACGTCAGCGGCGGCGGCGACGCGCAGTGCTTCCAGAACGGCGTGCCCTTCGGCAACACGACGACGATGACGCTGCGCTGGGAGGCGTACGATTCCGACACGCAGTCGCCGTTCAAGACCGGCACGGTCGAATACGACCTCGGCATCGAGACGCGCAACACCAGCTATGCGTACAGGCCCGGGCGCCGCGAGATGGTTCCCGTGTACCCGACGCAGAGCACCGTTGTCCACAACACCCCGGTCGAGCTGCAGTGGCGCATGGACTGGCGCACGATGGGCGTGTTCGTCAAGATCGAGCGCAAGGACGGCGCCTCCTGGACCGTCGTGCAGGACTCGATCTACGTGCCCTTCCCGGTGCAGCACGGCAGCGTCCTCGACGACGACTACTACTACACCTGCCGCCCGCAGCTCGAACTCGGCGACGGTTCGTTCCTCGAACTGCCCTCCGGCGAGTACAGGTTCACGGTCACCGAAAACCTGAACTCCACGAGCGCCGCCGCGACGCGCGCCCGCCAGAGCGTCGTCATGCTCTGCCAGCTGCAGTTCAACGAGGAGGACTCCGGTTTCGAACTCGAGCCCGAAGCGAAGAACCACGCCCGCGACAACTACTCCGTGTCCGGCGTAGTGAAGTACTTCGGCAAGGTGATGGACGAAACCGTCCTCCAGAGCGGCATCCCCGCGACGGAGAACACCGACATCGCGCTCGACTCCTCGCTCGAACTCGAAGACCTCGCGGGCACGATCTCCGTCGAGCTCGTGAACGGCGGCAACGTCGTGGACTCCATGAGCGACATCGACGGCGTCGGCGTCCGCGGCGACACCGTGGGCACGCTCGTCGGCTCCGGCATGGAGAACGGCGGCTACTTCGCCTCCGGCACGATCGACTACGCGAACAAGACGGTCTACGTCATGTTCGAGGAAGAACCGCCCGCCGGCTCGACGATGCAGCTCGTCACCAAGAAGTTCCCGGTCCCGCTCGTGATCCAGGCGTACAAGGTGAACGCCGAGGCCGTCTCCGGCGCTGGCGTCTCCGGCGTCCCGGTCGCGCAGGTCGTGCAGACGACGAAGGGCCCGTACTCCGTGCCCGCCCTCAACGCCGGCTCGTACGTGATCCGCGCGTTCCTCGACTCCAACGGCAACGGCGTCGCCGACACGTTCGAAACGCAGGGCTTCGGCCTCGACGGCTACACGGTGAGCCCCGAAATCTCGCCCTCGGCCCCGCCGGTGGTCGTCTCCAACGACCTCGTCGGCGTCACGATCGTGCTGCACGACCGCGACACGGACAACGACCTGCTGCCCGATTCGTGGGAGTACCTCAAGTACCAGTCCGCCGTCGCCGGCTCCTCGGCGCTCAAGACGATGTACACCGCCGCGCCGCAGTCCGTCAAGGACCGCATGGTCCTGCAGTGGCGCAGCGGCTACGACGCCTCCGACGCCGCGGGCCTCAAGATCTGGGAAGAGTACGCCGACGGCATGCTCGACTCCGACCCGCGCACGCCGGACACCGACGGCGACGGCCTCACGGACGCGATGGAGCTGCTCGTGACGCACACCGACACGCACCGCAAGGACACCGACGGCGACGGCGTCGGCGACCTCGAGGAATTCCTCGCCGGGTCCGACCCGCTCGATCCCGAAGTCGCGTTGCGCTACTCGATGCCCGCGCTCGAATTCGACGCCGAAACCGGCGCCCCGTACGTGGACTGCCCGTACCCCGCGCTCCGCGCAGGCACGGTCCTCGAATACATCCTCCAGCGCACGCCCGAACTCGGCGGCGAATGGGAGGAAGTGTTCGCCGCGTCGGTCGCCGCGACGGACGCCGCCGCGCTCGTCCCGGTCCCGGGCAGCTCGCTCTACGAGATGCCGGGCGGCGTGATGCGCATGGTTCCGGCCGACGCCGCCGATACGGTCGACTGGAAGAGCGGCTTCTTCCGCGTCCGCGTCGTGGCCGACATCGGCAAGGTCGTCGACAACGGCGACGGGACGTTCTCCTGGTGGACGTGGACCCGCGATTCCGACGGATCGGCCTGGTCCTGGCGCGAAGCCGCCCGCGGCACGGGCGTGCTGGAGCGCAACGCCTCCGGCGAGTGGTCGTTCCTCCCCGCCGCGACCGGCGACTCCGGTTCGCTGGTCCGCAACGCCGACGGCTCCTGGAGCCTCGCCGACTAAGGGCCCCGGAAGTGGTTGGACGGAACCGACCCGCGCGCGCCGCCGCTTTTGCGGCGGCGCTTTCGCTTGCGGCGGCGCCTTTCGCCGCCGCTCCGCGCGCTTCCGCCGCGCTCGACGTGGTGCCGGCGGGAGCGTCGTTCGTCTCCGTTTTCGGCGAAGGCCTGCGCGCCGGCGGCGAGCCTGTCTCGTTCGTCTGCGCGACCGGCGTCTCGCTCCCCGAGCCGCCCCAGATTCCCGAGGACGCCCCCGAGTACGGCGCCGAGGCCGCGTGGGAGACCACGCTCTCCGAAACGCGCGACCTCGCCGCGAAAATCGCCGCCGCCGGTTTCGGCATGGTCCGGCTCTCGGGACTCTCCCACATCGGCGGGGAGGACGCCGCCCCGCACTCCGCCGAAGCGGTGCAGGACGAGTTCGCCGCCGCCTGCCGCCAGAACGGGCTGCGCATCTGGGCCGAAGCGCTGCAACCGGTCCTGCAAATCCCCGTTTCCGCCGCGGATTCCGCGGTGCTGGACGACCCCTCCACGCGCGAAGCGTGGGAAAACGCCGTGCGCGAAGCGGCCGCCGGCGGCGTGGACCCGTTCCTCGCCGCGCCGTTCGACCCGCGGCTCGAAGTAGTCCTCCAGCAGCGGCTCCGCGCGTGGGCGCGCGCGTTCAACCCGAAGAACGGCCTGCGCCGGTCGGACGACCCCACCTACGCCCTCTTCGGCCTCTCCGCCACGTGGTGGGACGACCTCAAGGCCCCCGGCCGTCCGCGCCTGCCGGAATTTTTCGAGAAAGAACTCGAAACGGCCTGGAACAACTGGCTGTGGGAAAAGCGCTCCGAAAAGAGCGGCGGCGCCGGCGGCGCCAATGACGACGGAAACGGCGGCGCCGGAAAAGGTGCCGATGTCGAAGAAGAAATCCGTCCGGGCTTTCCGCTTCTTCCGGGCGAAAGCCTGGAAGAAGGGACTGTCGCGTTCCTCGATTTCGGCGACAAGAATCTCGGCCGCGCGCGGCGCAAGGAACAGCTCGTGTTCCTCTTCAACCTCGTGCAGAGCCACCTGGAGCGGCTGGCCGCGCCGTTTTCGTCGAGCGGGCCGTCCACGTCCGCCGCCCCGCTCGTTGTCCGCTGCGGCGCGGAGCGCCAGCTCATGTCGCTTTCCACGGCGTCCCTTCTCGCGCCAACGCGCGAAACGGCCGAATCCCCGGAAAAGTCGGCGGCCTGGGCCGCCAAAAATCCCGGCGGCGGCAAACCCGCGATCGTCGAAACCCCCTGGGCCTCGGATCCCGCCTCCGCCACCTCCGCCAAGGCCCTCGCCGGCCTCGTTTCCGCCGCCGTCGTCGCGCTCCCGTACGTTCCGTCCCCTCCCGAAATCCCCCTTGTCCCGTAAAACCCGGGACAGAAAGAGTTTTCCGGCGATGTCGGATTTCTTGTACGATTGACGCATGACGCGCATCATTCCGCTTTTCCTTCTCTGCGCCGCCGCCGTTCTCTGAATGCGGCCCGCCCGGCGGTCGGGCCCTGCCGGAGGACGACGAGACGACGTGAGACGGGCGGGGGACGGGCGTCAAGCGACGGAGAACGGTGCGAAATAGATTGACTTGCGGCCGGTTTTTGGGCATTATTCGCCCAAAGACAGTTTCACGAAAAACACCCATGAAATTCAAAATCCACCAGGCGAATCTCCTGGAGGCGCTTGTCGCGGTACAGGGCGTCGTCGGCTCCCGCGTCACGCTTCCGGTGCTTTCCAACGTGCTTGTCGAGGCGGAGGGCGAAACGCTCCGTTTCACGACGACGGATTTCACCGTCGCGAAGCGTTTTTCCTGCAAGGCCGAAATCGAGGAACCCGGGGCAGTCACGCTCCCGGTCAAGCGCCTCGCCGCGATCGTCCGCGAACTTTCCGACCAGATCGTCGAAGTGTCCACGGACAAGAAGCGGCCGGACGCCGTGCGCATGGTCTGCGGCTCCTACCGCTCCACGATCGCCGGCATCGCGGCTTCCGAGTTCCCGAAAATCCCGTCCACCGAGGGCGGCCTCGCCTTCACGCTCCCGCAGGCCACGCTCAAGGAGATGCTGCGCAAGACGTCGTACGCCGCGGCGGCGGACGACGCGTCGCGCCCCGTCCTCACCGGCACGCTGCTCTCCTTCGCGGACGGCAAGGCCACGTGCGTCGCCACGGACGGCCGCCGCCTCGCGCTCGTGTGGGCCGAAGTCGAGTTCCCGCCCGAAAACGCGCGCGACGTGGTCCTCTCGCCGCGCACCGTGGCGGAGCTGCTCCGCTCCCTCGGCGACGAAGGCGACGTGCGCGCCACGCTCAAGGAAACGCAGATCGTTTTCGAGTTCGGTTCGCTCTACTTCTCCTCCAAGCTCCTCAACGGCACATACCCCAACTACAAGCAGGTCGTCGTGACGGACCGCGAGAACAAGATCCGCGTCGGACGCGACGACCTGCTCGCCGTACTGCGCCGCATCAACGTCTCCACCACGCCCACGACGAACGCGATGCGCCTCACGTTCGAGAACAACCTGCTCTCGATCGCTGTCAACGCCCCGGACGTGGAGGAGGCCACGGACACCGTCGCCATCAAGTACGACGGCCCGGCGATCACCGCGATGTTCAACCCCGAGTACATGATGGAGCCGCTCAAGAGCCTTTCGAGCGACGAAATCTGCATCGAGCTCAACAACGGCACGAGCCCCGGGCTCATCAAGGACGACACCACGTTCCTCTACGTGATCATGCCGCTGCGCATCTAGACTTTCCATGAAATCCGCCTCTTTCCGCCTTCCCCTCCTCGCCTTCGCCGCCGCGGCTCTCTGCGCCGCCGCGTCCGCGACCACCGTCGCCACGGTGGACATGGACCTGGCGATCCTCGCCCATCCTTCCACCGCCGCCAACCGCGCCGAAATGCGCGACATGTACGAAAAGGCCCGCGCCGAGCGCGACGAAATGCTCAAGCGCGGCGAGGACCTCTCGAAGAAGATCCGCGAAGCCGCGGCCCGCGCCCGCGACGAGGCGCTCAGCGAAAAGGCCCGCAAGGCGGCCGAAGCCGAGGCGCGCGACCGCATGGGCGACATCCAGGCGCTCGAACGCGAGGTCCGCGACCTCGTGGCCCGCCGCCGCGCCGCGCTCCGCAAGCGCGAGCTCGAACTCTTCAACACCGTGATGGCGGACGTCAAGGTGCGCATCGCCGCGATCGCCAAGGACCGCGGCGCGGACGTCGTGCTCGACTCTTCCGCCGAACGCGCTTCCGCCCCCGTGCCGCTCGTGCCGTGGACGTCCGAGGCGATCGACATCACGGACGCCGTGATCGAAGCCACCGGCGGCGACCGCGCCGCCGCGGAGGCCGCCCGCGAACGCGCCGAGGAGTTCATCTTCGGCGGCGGCGACGACGACGGCGCCCCCGCGCTCGACTGACACGCCTCCTCCCCCGCACCCAGCGCCACGCGCCCGCTCCCGTGAAACTTTCCGAACTTGCCGCTCTGGCCGGCGCCCGCGTCGAAGGCGGTCCTTCCGGCGATCCGGAAATCACCGGCGTTTCCTCGCTGCACGACGCCCTGCCGGGCGACGTCTCCTTCCTCGCGAACCCGAAGTACGCCCGCCAGCTTTCGTCCACCAAGGCCACCGCGGTCTTCGTGCGCGAAGGCTCCGGCGCGCAGCCGCCAGCCGCGGGCGGCGCGCTGCTCTTCGTCGAGTCGCCGGACGCCGCGTTCGCCCGCGCCGTTCCGCTCTTCACCGCGCCGCCGCCCGTGCGCGAGCCCGGCATCCACCCGAGCGCGGTCGTGGACCCCGCGGCCAAGATCGGAAGCGGCGTGCACGTCGGCCCGCTTTCGTACGTCGGCCCCGGCGCGGAAATCGGCGACGGCTGCGTGATCGAAGCGCACGTCGTGGTGGCGGATTTCGCCGTTCTCGGCAAAAACTGCCACCTCTATCCGATGGTTTCAATCCGCGAGCGCTGCCGCCTCGGCGAGCGCGTGACGATCCACAACGGCACCGTGATCGGCGCGGACGGCTTCGGCTACGAAACGAAGGTGGGGGCGGACGGCTCCATCGCCGTCGAAAAGATCCCCCAGCTCGGAAACGTCGTGATCGGCGACGACGTTGAAATCGGCGCCAACACGACGATCGACCGCGCGCGTTTCGGCTCGACGGTCATCGGCCCGCACACCAAGATCGACAACCTCGTGCAGATCGGCCACAACGTGCGGACCGGCCCCTACTGCGGCATCGTTTCGCAGGTCGGCATCGCGGGCTCGACGCACCTCGGCGCAGGCGTCATGATCTGGGGCCAGGCCGGTCTCGCCGGCCACCTCGAAATCGGCGACCGCGTCGAAATCCTCGCCCACGCCGGCGTGGCCGGCGACCTGAAGGAGCCGGGCCAGTACCTCGGCTCGCCGGCCGTCCCGAAGCGCGAGGCGATCCGCGTGTTCCACCTCCCGCGCGCGGTCGAAAACCTCAAGGCCGACGTCGCCGCCTTGAAGGAAAAACTCCGCGGCAGCTGAGCCTTTCCGCCCGCCCCGCCGCTTCAACCCCGTTTCTCCATCCGCCCATGGCCGTAGGAATCGAAATCCGCAACATCGTCAAGCGATTCGGGGCCGCCACGGCCCTGGACGGCGTGAGTCTCGACATCAAGCCCGGCGAGCTTTTCTTCCTGCTCGGGCCGTCGGGGTGCGGCAAGACCACTCTCCTGCGCCACATCGCCGGTTTCTACGAGCCGGACGAAGGGTCGATCCTCATCGGCGGGGAGGACGTCACCCGCCTGCCCCCTCACAAGCGCGACACGGGCATGGTGTTCCAGAGCTACGCTCTCTGGCCGCACATGACGCTCGCCGAAAACGTCGCTTTCGGCCTCGAAATGCGCAAGGTCCCGAAGGCCGAGGCCGCGGAGCGCGTCGCCAAGGCCCTCGCCGCGGTGCAGATGGAGGACAAGGCTTCGCGCCGACCCAACCAGCTCTCCGGCGGCCAGCAGCAGCGCGTCGCGCTCGCACGCGCCCTCGTCGTGCATCCGCGCTGCCTCCTGCTCGACGAACCGCTCTCCAATCTCGACGCCAAGCTGCGCCTCGAAATGCGCCTCGAAATCCGCCGCATCTGCAAGGAGGCGGGGCTCACGGCCGTTTACGTGACGCACGACCAGAAGGAAGCGCTCTCCATCGCCGACAGGCTCGCCGTCATGCGCTCCGGGCGCCTGGAGCAGGTGGGCACGCCGCTCGACGTCTACCGCCACCCGTGCAACCGCTTCGTCGCTTCGTTCATCGGCGAAACGAATTTCCTGCCGCCGGATTTCTTCGGCGACGCGTCCGCTTTCCCCGGCGCGGCGACGCTCTCCGTGCGCCCGGAAACGGTCCACCTCGGCGAACCTCCGGCCGGAGTCCCGGCGCTGCGCTTCTCCGGCACGGTCCACGGCACCGTGTACCTCGGCGAAACGGCGGAGCACCTGCTCGACCACGGCCGCCCCGGGCTCCCGCCCGTCAAGGTCTTCGAGCTCAACCCGGCGATGATTTCGCGGGACGCCGCCCGCACGTCCGCCGCGTGGGTCTCCCCGGCGGACGTCGTCCCGCTCGCGGACTGACCGGGCGCGCGGACTGACCGCGCCCGCGCGAGCTCCTAGACGCGGTTTGCCGGCGGCAGGTTGCCGACGTTGCGCCGCGCGGTTTCCACGATGCGGGCCGCGAGTTCCGGACCGATGCCGGGAACCGTTTCCGCGATTTTTTCGGGCGTGGCTTCCGCGAGGCGGCGCACCGATCCGAACGCGCGCAGCAGCGCGGTCTTGCGGCTGGCGCCCACGCCCTCCACTTCGTCGAGCGCGGATTCCCTGATGCGCTTGAGGCGCAGCGAACGGTTGTACGAAATCGCGAACCGGTGCGCTTCGTCGCGCAGGCGGATCAGGACGCGCAGCGCTTCGCTGTCGCGCGGCAGGGCGATTTCGTCCGTGCCGTCCGGCCAGTCCACGACGAGCGTTTCGTAGCGCTCCGCGAGACCCACGGTCGGCAGGTCCGGGAGGCCGAGCTCCGCGAGTTTCGCGCGGGCGGCCCGGAGCTGCGTGATGCCGCCGTCGAGCATGACGAGGTCCGGCATGGCGCCTCCCTCTTCCTTGAGGCGGCCGTAGCGGCGGCCGACTACTTCCGCGATGCCCGCGGGGTCGTCTATCCCCTCGACGGTTTTTATCCTGAAGCGGCGGTAGCGCTGGGGGGTCGTGACGCCGTCCACGCACGCGACCATCGACGCCACGGTGAGCAGCCCCTGGATGTGCGAAATGTCGAACCCCTCGATGACGCGCGGCGGGCCGGGCAGGCGCAGGATGCGGCCCAGCTCGGCGTTGCCCGCGCGGGCGCGCTCCGCGCCGATCGACGGCATGGCTATTTCGCGTGCGCGCAGCTTGACCATCTCGCGCAGGGCGTCCATCGTGTCGCGGATCGTCGCCGCCCGCTCGAAATCCTCCGCGGCGGCGGCTTCCTTCATTTCGCGGGCGAGGTCCTGCGCCACGGCCGCGTCGCCGCGCCTCAGGAACGCGCACGCCTCGGCGAAGCGGCGGCGGTACTCTTCGGGCGCCACGGCGCCGATGCACGGCGCGGAGCAACGCGCGATCCTGTCGTCGTGGCAGTGGCGGTGCGTTTCGGCGTCCGGCTCCGCGGCGTCGCACTTGCGCAGGCCCCAGCGGCGCTCCAGGAAGTCCTTCACGACGTGGACGACGGTGGACGACGGAAACGGCCCGAAGTACTCGTCGCCGTCGTCGCGGACGATCCTGCACTCCGACAGGCGCGGCAGCGGCAGGTGCGTCTCCGCCCGCAGCGCGAGGTAGCGCTTGTCGTCGCGCAGCGCGGTGTTGAAGCGCGGCCGCCAGTCCTTGATGAGCTTGCCTTCGGTGAGGAGAGCCTCCGCCTCGTTGCGGACCACTATCCACTCCAGGTCGGCGAAACACTTGACCATGCCGCGGCGCTTGGGGCTCTCGCGGCGCATGCGGGCGGGGTCGAAGTAGCTGCGGACGCGCTTGCGCAGGTCGATCGCCTTGCCGACGTAGACGATCTCCCCGTTCATGTCGCGGAACACGTAGCATCCGGGCTTCTGCGGCAGGTCCCGCAGTTTTTCGCGGATCCGGTCCGGCGCCGCGGAGGGGTCCACCCTATGCCTCCCCCCGCAGGGCGTCGGCGACGGCCGGCGCGAGCGCGTCGGCGCCGAGTCCCGGTTCGCGCAGTATCTCCGGCCCGGTTTCGCGCAGGCGCAGAAGGGCCTGCGCCGCGCCGCGCGCGGGGAGCGCC